>NZ_JBBODA010000007.1:0-293954 GCF_038002705.1 Paenibacillus sp. FSL H7-0716 | reverse complement strand
CAACCGCCCGCCGCCCACCATCCAACCGCCCAACCCAATATCAGAGAACGCTACGCGTGGTATATAGTCATATGGCACAGTAAAATCCATTACTTTTCTTCTCAATTCCATTCCATTCCATAAAAAAGAAGCTGCCCTCAAGTAGAATTCACTACTTTTGAGACAGCCTCTTACGAATAATTATAAAGGAAACCCCATCGAGATGACCGCACCGCCATTTCTGCGGTTGCCTGCGCTGATCTGACCTCCACAACGCTCGATGATTGCGCGGGAAATAGCCAGTCCTAACCCGGATTCTCCGTCTTTTCCTTTCACAAACCGATGGAAGAGATAGGGAAGGAGATCGTCCGAAATTCCAGGGCCATCGTCACTTACGGATAACAGAGCCCGGCCCTCCTTGACCGAAACATGGATATAGATATGTTGGTTAGCGTAACGTGTTGCATTGGATACTACATTAAGAAGCGCCTGTAGCAGCTTATCCCTATCCGCGCGGATCGTAAGAGAATCTTGATGATCGTGGGAGATATGGAGGGTTAATTCTTTTTTCATCAATAGAGGGTTCATTCTTTCGATGGTTTCTGTCAGTAGATCTTTTAAACAAATTTCCGTAGGCTTGAATATATCTTCCTCGCTGTCCAGCTTCGCAAGTAAAGTCATTTCGGACACGAGCTTCTTCAAGCGGCTGCTTTCGCTCATGATAATATCTAGCCCTTTTACTACATTCTCACCTTCAAAAACACCATCCTTAATCCCTTCAGCGTAGCCGGAAATGGACATTAAGGGGGTTTTTAATTCATGAGACGCATTCTGGAAAAATTGTTTCTGCACATGGTTGAAACGATTTAATTCATCTGCCATGTCATATACCGATTGAGCGACGGATCCAAGCTCTCCACCAGCTTTAATTAATTTAACATCTGAGAAGCGGCGTTCTTTGACTTTGCGGAGTTCTTGTTGCAGCCTCATTAGAGGTTGAATCAGCTTCTTGGTGATAAATAGGCCAAATAGGAACATAAATGCTCCCGCTGCACTGAAAACGATCAGCAGTCTTTTGAGCAAAGCTTGTTCAATAGCAGTGACTGCGCTCATAGGGGTTAGTAAAGTTAGCGTGCCTATAGGTGTAGCCTTCACTTCAGTAATATACCGTGTATCTGTTCCATTCCAAATGTTCTGGAGCTCAGTGGCTTGGCCTGTGACACTCTTGGCATCGTAGTTTATTGCTATTGAACTCATCTCTGATGATGTGGACAAGACTTTTCCTGTCTCATCGCTAAGAATGGCTTCGACGCCTGCAGTGCTTAGAGAAGGTATGGTCACGGGCAGAGCTTCCAGCTGAGTGCCAATCTCCCCGATGTATTTACTTTCTTCAGTCAATGTAGCTGACATCGCCGCACCAATGGTTCTTAAATCCTCTTTTTGTGTTCCGACAAAATGGTTGAGTAGTACAAAATGGATCACGACAGCAGTAATAGATAGTAGCAATACCAATGCAATACTAAAGGCTAAATTAATCTGATGTGCTAGTTTCATTCGTATGCTCACCCCCATCTGTTCTCATGCGGTATCCGTGTCCCCATACAGCTTCAATGGGCAAATGCTCCAGTTTTTTGCGCATCCGTTTAATTAGATGATCCACGGCGCGATCACTTCCAAAATAATCGTCTCCCCATACATAGCTCAGCAGCTCATCTCTTGTAAATGCCCGGTTAGGGGCATCCGCGAATACTTTTAGCATGGTGAATTCCTTGCTGGTCAAGTCCACCTCTTCACCACACCAGAATACACGTCTTTCTTCCGGCAATAGTAGAAGCTGGTCGATTTCAAGACGGGTGGAAGTGACCTGACTGTTCAATTTTTCGGCCTGATTACTCATTTTGTACCAGCGTTGGAGCTGCCGTTTGATCCGGGCGACTAACTCACGAGGACTGAATGGCTTGACTAGATAATCGTCACTGCCAAGCTCCAATCCTAATATTTTATCCACTTCATTATCTCTTGCGGAGATCATAATGATCGGTACTTCGGCTTCGTTACGAATCCTTTTACAGAACTCATAACCATCCATGCCGGGGAGCATAACATCGAGTACCCACATATCCGGGGGGCTTGTCTGCCACAAGGTCCATGCTTCCTCAGCGCTGCCAAGGCCGATGGTGTGGTAATTTTCTTTTTGTAAATAAGCTTCAACAAGATTGCGTATATGTTCATCATCGTCGACTACGGCAATGAGGTATGGATTATTCATTTCGGGTTACCTCCAAATTATTCTCCTACAAGTATATCAATCCAGAGGTGGGTAGGGGTGGCTGCCATCGTTTTTCCACAAATTAACCAATGTTCTGCCACACCCCTTTTGTAAGCTTGGTCTTGTAAGATCATTCGAATCGACGAGGAGTGTTGTATTTATGAATCAACAGATGTTATTTAAAAAGTTAGCGTTGTCCGCCCTGCTAGTGTCCGCCGTTGCTGCACCGTCTGCAACGAACGCAGCAAGTGGAGCACAAGACGGAAACACGAAAACAACGGCCGCAGCCGTGGTTACTGCTGCCTCTAAAGGAACAATTGCCACTAAAGTAACCACTATTGAGTGGGTAGATCCCCTGGAGTTGGCTAAGACCTACGCACCTAATACCCAAGAAGACTGGAAGAACACCTTGGATCAGTATTATAAGGTTGCTGGATTTAGTGTAACCGGACTTGATGAGCTTGTGCCTGCGGAACTGGTGGAGGGAGTTCAATTATCAAAAGAAATACTATCCACCGAAGCTCTACCTGCGGGATATATTGAAGCTGGTCGTAACCTTGAAGTAGTACCTGTAGTTGATGATATGCAGGTAGATAGCAATATCGCTACTTCAATTAAAGCTGTAGACGCGACTTCAATTGCTATTTCCATTCCAGATCTTAGCGACGCGGATAAAGCTTTTTTCAAAGCCCAAGATGATCTGAATAGTGCCGCTAAATCCAAAGATGCGACTGTGATCAAGGAAGCTTTAGCTAATCTGTTGGACCAATATAAAGAGAAGATCAAGGAGCTTGGAACAGCCAAATAACGGCGATTAGCGAGGCTTGATACAGAATAGAGATACTGAAAAGGGTAAAGATAAAAGACACCTCGCGGGGTGTCTTTTTTGTATGCATATCAATCTTCACGCTTTGCCTTTGGCCCTTACTTGCTTCCGCCAGTTCACACCGATCACCCCGGCGATGATCATCACTGTACCGGTCCAATGGTACCATTCCAGTTGCTCATTCAGCAGAAGTACACCACCGAGAATAGAGACAACTGTTGAAAGACTGCCGAAAATGCTCACGCGTGAAGCCTCCATCCGTGATAAAGCATAGTTGGAGAGGAAGGAGGTCACGAGAGAGGAGAGTACGCCGAGATAGAGCATGGAGAATATAAATTTGGGCTCTTGAAAAGGTGTGAAGTACTGATCCAAGGTTCCTGCCGAACCATGCTTAATGATCGACAGTCCATTAAAAAATATAAATCCGAACAAAGTAATCATATAGGTAAGTTCTTTGGGACTCCAGGTACGTGTCAGCTTTCGAGCCGCAACATTATAACCGGCAAGGGATAAAGCTGAGATTAGGATGAGCAAGACGCCCCAAAGACTAGAAGAAGAGATACTCAAACCTGGAATGGCAAAGATAAGAATAATGCCTGCAACTGAGATTAATGTAGAGATCTTTTGGAAGCTGCTCGTGGTTTCCTTCAAGAACATCGCCGCCAAAAGGATGGTGAAGATGGGCATTGTGGCCTGAATAATACCCGCTACAGCGGAGGTTGTATACAGAAGCCCATACGCTTGAAGGGTGAAATACAACGCTGGATACATTAAAGCCAGTGGGATGATCACTGCGGCCTTGGATATTCCAAACTTCACCCGCCCCCACCCTGGAAAAGTAAATAAAGAAGCGGCAAGGAAAGATAACGTGAAGCGATGAGCTAGCGTATCAAAAGGATCCGAGACGGTTAGGGCCATTTTTACAAATATAAAGGAAAACCCGACAATAATAGCATTCAAGACAGCTGCTGCTATCGCTTTTTGAGTAGAAGATGTATTCATTAGTAAAGACCTCCAAAGTGTTGCGCGCATTTAGGTACCGGTCCTGTTCTGCTCTTTATTCTAAGGCTAGAGTAGCTGTGCTACAATGTAATTATTATTCATCTGTACCGGTACAGAATAAGCTTGGAGGAAGGTGAAAGGGATGTATAAGTATTCGGAGTTAATCAACGAGCTGGAATTACAAATCGCCGAGGATACGTATCGTGAGGGAGATAAATTACCGTCTATCCGGGAGTTGTCCTTACGTTATGGATGTAGTAAAAGTACGGTTATTCGCGCGTTACAGGATCTTCAGGACAAACATTTAATCTATGCCGCCTCAAAAAGTGGTTATTATGTCATGAAACGAAGTGGACAGCGAAAAGACGAAGGTGCATATTGGATCGATTTTACGGTGTCTGCACCCGACCCGGATATTTTTCCGTATCTGGATTTCCAACATTGTATTAATAAAGCGATTGATATGTACCGCAATGACTTGTTCATCTATGGAACGCCGCAGGGGCTTCCTTCTCTTATTCGTGAAATGCAGCGTCATCTGGCTTCTTATCAGGTATTTGCCAATCCGGATCAGATTTTTATTACCTCAGGTGTGCAGCAGGCGCTTGGCGTATTGACCCGAATTCCTTTTCCGAATGGCAGGCGGCGAGTGCTAATTGAGCAGCCGGGTTACCCGTTGTTTATGGAATATCTGAAGACGTATGGCATTGAGACAGAGGGGATAAAGCGTTCGGATGCTGGGGTTGACTTGAATGAATTAGAGCGGTTATTTAAGACAGGCCAGTTCAAGTTCTTTTATACCGTCCCGCGATTTCATAATCCGCTTGGCGTCTCCTATACCCGTACCCAGAAGAAGGCGATTGCTCAGCTAGCAGCTAAATACGATGTATACATCGTTGAAGATGACTACATGGCGGACTTGGAGCAGGATGCAAAAGAGGATCCGATCTACGCTTATGACGATGCTTCCCATGTGATCTATTTAAAAAGCTTTTCCAAAATTATATTTCCGGGTCTGCGTGTCGGTGTCGCTGTACTGCCAGCGGTCCTGTGTGACTCTTTTAACCGATTCAAAAGACTGATGGATATAGATAGCTCTATGCTGTCTCAGGCTGCCCTGGAGTTGTATCTGAAAAGCGGAATGTTCGAGCGCCACCGAAAAAAGATGCGTTCCTGCTACGAAAAAAGATCCACGCTGCTCCATGAATCGATTATGAGGGAGTTAGATACAGCGACAGCACAGCATTATTCCTACCATCCAACCGGCCAGCTTGGTGTGCATACGTATCTGAAGCTTAGTGACAGCGTAAAGACAGAACAGATGATCAAACGTCTGCAAAAAAAGTTCATTCGCATCGAAATGGCGGACAGCGGGTATTTACCCTCTTTTAATAAAGAGAAGATTCTAAAGCTCAATGTATCCAGTGTAAAAGAGCCGGATATTCGCTCTGGCATTGAACAGGTAATGCAAGAAATACGCTGAGAGCGCAGCAATAAATGAGTGGATGATAATGGTGGAAATGATGGGAGCCATCTATAATAAAAGGTCAGTAATCCCTGATTTCTCTATAAATATCCGAACACATTTTCTGGTGCAATCTTCGGCCGAGTCATGCGGACTCAGATGACGTTATTTGCTATTTTTTAGCCTTTGGAGCAGAGTTTCGGACCCCAGCGCCGCTATTCAAGTAGAAAGTGGTCATATTGAGTGGTGTTGACGCTAACAACGGCAATGGGGTCCGATAGCACTCTAAAAGTGGGAAAAAGCCGCTTTTAAGGTCAGCTGTGTCCGTTATCGAATTGGCTAAGTACAAATTACCAAGATGCTTTATCCATCTTTGCTTGGGTAGCGAGTATCAGCAACAAGAAAATTGAAAGTTATCGTTCCTTTCGGTACAATCCATTCCAACATCGTATGATTCCATCAAAAAGGGTGATCACTTGCGTAAAGATACCAAAACCATCGGCGAGGTGGCTAAGCTGCTGGGCACAACTATTAAAACCGTTCGTTATTATGACGATATCGATCTATTGAAACCATCCAGCCACAGCGAAGGCGGACACCGTTTATATACTCCTGAAGATATTTCCCGCCTGCGGCTGATCACAACGTTACGTTATTTGGACTTCGGCATTGACGAGATTCGCCAAGTTATCGCTGGAGAAATCCAGCTCACTACAGCACTCAACTGGCAGATTGAAGCATTGGAGACCCAGGTCAGTACGCTGACCAATATGATTTCGATTCTGCGTCAAGCCCAAGAGCATGTCTCAACAGGTGATTCCATGGATTACATGAATGAGCTGGTGGACTCTTTGTCCATGAATGCTGATAAGCGAACCCAGTTCATCTCCAGTAAAATAGAAGAAATACAGCCGCTCGGTCAATTGCCGTCCGAATGGCGGGATACCTTTTTATATTTGTTCAATAAATATATTATGAATGAAGTCAAAGTGACAGCCGCGCAAACCGTAGCTTGGAACGAACTACAAGCACTTATGAACGATACACAGTACATGGAAGAGCTTGTCCGATTTGAGTTGCCTTTTTTCAATATGGTTAGACATCCCCGCGTTCCCGCTGCGGTTTGGATTCGAACGCTGGAGAATATCCGAATTCGGGTGGAAGCAGCCTTGCAACAAAAACTATCAGCAGACAGTGCTGTTGTACAGGCAATTGTTGAAGATTTTGTGATGATGTATGCAGGTCCAGAGCAGTTCCGCGATAAAGCTGCCTTTTTCCGCCAATATGCTCATTTGATGCAAACTGCTGTTACCGAACGGATAGAACGCTTTAATAAACTATGCTTGCTCCTCAATCCCAAATGGGATGTTATTGTTAGAGGCAACGCCTTGCTGATGGAAGGGCTAGAATGGAAGCTTGTGCAGGAGAATTCTCATTCCGCACCTTGTTGAAGTGTAGACTTCGGATGGTCTCCTAGGTTGTTATTCAAATATTGCAAGGGCTGTCCTTTTAAATAATGGTCAAAAAAATCCAGCGTATACTCATTAATCAGCTCATGTGTTCCGCGCACATCCACATGTTCCATCCATTCAAACAAGGGGGTAAGCAGATATAGATCTGAGAAGCTCATGTGCTTGCTTTGTTTGAAAGTCAGCCAATAGTTCCCGCCTGCAGTTACTGGCTCATACCGGGCGAATAGCTCATTATAGTAGGCTGTAATCTCTTTCCTATCCGTCCGTAGTGCGGCGATTTCAGCATCGCTGGTTTGGTCTACTCCTTTTAAGGTGTCATCGGCACTCATGAGCAGAAAAGGTTTCTTCAAGCCGTCTGCAGGAATCCGCTTTTCACCGTAAAGCACCCCATCCATATCAATGCCTGCTTGAATTCTTTGATCCTCTATCAGCATCTGCACCGTTGTGGCTCCCCCAAAGGAATGACCGAACATTCCCATATGTTCAAGATCAATCCGGCCTGTAAACAGACCACTAGGATCGTCCGCAGATAAGGCCTCCATTTGATCCAGCACAAACTTAGCATCTTCTACCCAGACTTCATTACGCCGATCCATAAAAGAATACTTCATTTGCTCATAGCCTGTTTTTCCTTCTGAATCAAACGTTACCACAGACTTGTCTGGAAATACCGAAGCTACGCTGCTATAAGCATGTTCAATCCCTACGACAATATAGCCGTGGCTTACCAATTGCTCGACTTGATAGGTGTTCTGATTTTTGTAGCCCATAAATCCATGCGAGAAAAGAAGCACCGGATATTTAGTTTCCGTATCTGCCAAACCGGCATTCGCAATAGCGTGGGTGTTGGCCAGTTTTAATCCTGAGAATAAAAACTCCGGCAATTGTAAAAATTCATGTAGTCCTTCTACATACGGAGTCGGATCAGATAAATATGGCGCTGGGCTCCCTGTAGCCTCCGAACTTGCTGGATACCAGATTTGCACCATTAATTCACGGGAGTCACCGGATGTTTCCGTAAACTTTTCTTCCCGTGCAGAATCGGTCCAATGGTAGGTGACGGTTCCTATCTTGTAAGGACCTGTGGGCTCCGCAAAAGAAAATACAGGGAACAGGAGGGGCAAAGCAATGGAAATGGCAGCATAAACCGCCCCAACTCCAGTCAGCACTAGTGTTTTCCAACGCCGTTGCGGTTTTCTTGCTGCCTTTGCTGCGGATCGGAAGAAAAGTCTTGTTCCGCCCACGATTGCCCACAGTGTGATCAGATACACTGGAATCATTGGCCACCGCAACCCTTCCACGAATGCATGGATAAGCAGTAAAGCAGCAGAAATCCCGCCGCCGATCAGCCACCCGCGCTGTGTTTGGGGCCGTCCTAAGGTTAGCCATCCCAACAACAATACATTAAATAAGACAAGTGTGATTTCAAGTAATCTCATAATCTATAATCCTCCTTGGTTTTCTTCTCTGGCTGCCGACCTGAATCCAAGTATAAAACCTCCTGTTAGGGGAGAATCAATGCTCGCTGGGACTTCACTATATTTAGAGGATTATTTAAGGCTTATAACAGCAAAAAAAGAGACCGGGTTCGGTCTCTTTTAGTTATTTCTCGATAGGAGGTGTGAATTAATTCGCAAAAAAGTTCGGCAGGAACTCTTTATTAGCTTCCAGCATTTCGTCCAGAATCCGAATCGCTACGTCCACGGACGGAACAAGCGGGTGATGTGCGAGCGCCTGAAGGGCAAGGGCGCGGTCTCCGGTTACAGCGGCGTCAATCGCCAGCTGTTCATAGGTTTTGACAGCATGAATGAGTCCTTTAGCCATGGTTGGAATTTTGGTCAGTGGCAGAGGTAGCGGGCCGTTTTTGGTGACCACGCAGTTCACTTCAATGCTGGCGTCATCTGGCAGGAAGTCCAATATGCCGCGGTTGGCGACATTTAGGGTCTGAATGTCGTTTGATCCGTTATGGAGCGATCTCATGAGGTTAACAGCTGCTTCTGAGTAAAAAGCACCGCCGCGCTGTTCCAACTGCTTCGGCTTCTCGCTTAGCTCTAGATTGCCATAAAGCTCGAAGAGCTCTTCTTCTACACGTTTGACGACTTCAGCACGGTTAATGCCTTGTTTATGGGATTCCATCTGCTCTTCGAGCATGGCATCGGTCATATAGAAATATTTTAAATAGTATGAGGGCAGTGCATGAAGGGATTGCAGGAATTCCGGGTTCCATTCTCTTGCCGGTACGTTCTTAGCGCTGTAGCTGGTTGTATCTGCAAGCATATCATCCAGCTTGTCTTCACCTTCAACATCGATACGAGTAATCCAGTGCAAGTGGTTAAGGCCCACAAATTCGGCATATACGCGGTCTGCTGCTACATTATATTTGGCAGAGACTTGCTTGATCAGGCCGATAGGTGCGTTGCACAGGCCAATACTTTTTACCTTAGAATATTTCAGAACGGCTTCGGTGACCATCCCAGCAGGATTAGTGAAATTGAGCAGCCATGCGGTGGGAGCCAATTCCTCGATATCACGGCATACATCCAGAATAACAGGGATGGTGCGCAGTGCTTTCATCATTCCCCCAGGACCTGTTGTTTCTTGGCCAATAACGCCATATTTGAGTGGAATCGACTCATCACGAGCACGGGCATCAAGCATGCCGACACGCATTTGGGTGCTGACGAAGTCGGCGCCTTCGATCGCTTTACGGCGGTCTGTTGTCAGATGAACCTCAATCGGAAGGCCGGATTTTTCCACCATACGTTTTGCCAAGTTACCTACAATATTCAGCTTGCGAAGACCAGGCTCAATATCTACAAGCCATAATTCGCGCACGGGAAGTTCTTTATAGTGAAGAATGAATCCCTCTACTAATTCTGGGGTATACGAAGAACCTCCACCGATAACTGCAATCTTTAATCCTTGGTTAGCTGCCAAGATTAATCACTCCTGTCTTGTAGTTTGTTTGATCGATTCATAATCCTGAAAATTCCGCATTTTCTCATATACTTCACTACTAAGGGTCAACCCATCTTGATCCATAGCTGACCATACTGCACCGACTACAGGCTCTGTGGCAAGGGTAACCACGGTTGCCTGAGGGGCTGCAGCGTGTACAGCTTTCTCGATAGGCTGGCGAATCCAACCGCGATCCCCTCGGGTTAGCAGACTTCCTGCCAGCACCACATCGAAGGTCTCCTGCTCCATGCCTAGCTTGTGAATGATAGCTGCCGCAGACTTACCTAGTTCAACCCCTTGCCGATGTAAAATCTCCAACGCTACGGCATCTCCTTCAGCTGCTGCTTCAAAGAGCAGGCGAGCAACATTAACGGGGACTTTTTTCCAATGATCGAGGAAATCGTGAAACATATGCCCAACTTCCTCATAACCTAGCATTTTTAGCAGTAAGCCTGTTAATAAGGTGGGCTGTTCCCGGCCGTCCCAAGCTCGGATAACGGAACGAAATACCTCTATATTGAGTGCGCCACCCCCGCCGAAATCACCATACATATAGTCGAAGCCGCCGCATTGATAATGCTCTCCCTGCAGGTTTCTGCCTGCTGAATTGGTGCCGGTGCCGCAGATGAGCGCGACACCATATGGGCGATTCGTTCCTGCGCGTAGACCGATCATAGTGTCACAGTTAATGGTGTATTTGGTGAATCCTATCTGGCGTATCATCGGATGGAGAATAGCATAGTCGGCTTCGCGATCAGCACCGGCAAGTCCGAGATAGGTATGCTGGATGTCTTCCAACCGGAGTCCGGCTTCAGCCAGCGCCCCGAATGTGGCCTCTTGAATACTGTTGGCGGCCTCAAGGGCGCCTGTCTGGTGGTTGCCGTTACCGCTCTTGCCTTTGCCAAGAACATTGCCATGTTCATCGCTTAGCAGAGCATAGGTTTTCGTGCCTCCCCCATCGATCCCCAAGTAGTAAGTCAATGGTCGTCACTCCTAGTGTATAAAATTTAATCTACTCAGCTCCGGTAGATTCACGTACGATAAGTTCAGGATCAATCCGCATCCCGGCTCCACGTTTCATCTTTCCGGAGATGCGTTTGAGCAGCATATCCGCGGCTGCCAGCCCGATTTTGTCCGCTGGCTGACGTATTGTTGTCAGATGTGGATGAAGCTGTGAAGCAATATAATGATCGTCATAGCCGACCACTGCCACTTCTTCGGGTACCTGAATGCCCGCTTCCATCAGGGCATTGATAACTCCAAGCGCGATATTGTCATCCCCGGCGAAGACGGCGGTGGGCAGCTTTCCTTCCTTCAGCCAACGTTTGCAGGTATCGTATCCCATCCCAATATCGAAATCACCAGGCACGATCTCAAAGGGGTCCAGCCCTTGTTCCTGAAGCGCCTGTAGGAATCCACTGCGCCGCTCCCGCGTACTCCGGAACATTTCCTGACCGCAGAGATGAGCGATTGAAGTATGTCCCAGCTCCAGCAGATGACGCGTAGCTGCGTATCCCCCTTTGAAGTTGTCGATCGTGATGGAGTAGGTATCATTTTCGGGCTTCTGATTATCTATCAGCACATAAGGGATACCCCGCCGTTTTAACTCCACAATATAATTGTCCTCTTCCATCGGAGAGAGCAGAATTAAGCCGTCTACACGATCCTCCTGAATTAAATAATGGCTGTCATCCGATTCGATGCCTGTTGAGATAGATATGGCTAAAAAATAACCATGCATCGCTAATATTTCATTCAGCTCTTTGACCACTGCGTCAAAAAAGGAATCTTGCAGGGTAGTGACAATAATGCCGATAATTCCCGTCTTACCGCTTGCCAGACTGCGTGCCGCAGCATTAGGGCGGTAATCCAGCTCTTTAATTGCCTCCAGCACCTTTTGGCGATTATTCTCGCGCACCGATTCGGCCCCATTTAACACACGGGATACGGTTACAACGGATAATCCGGATTTTTTGGCTACATCAAAAATACTCACTTTCATCTTTAATTCTCCTCACGGCAGATTTTCCGATCCTGTTTTCTACTTTCAGTATACAGGGTTGGCAGACTGTCCGCTAAACGTATGATTTCACGCAGGTATACCGTCCCTAAAGGGGGCGGTATACCTGCCAAACAGTTATCGCTGAATGATCTCTGTAACCTTCTTCTGAATCGTCGCCATCACCTCTTCAACCGTCTTATGTCCAGTTTCTACTGGCTGCAATTCATTAATGAACATGTCATTAATTTGCGAGTAGTTGGTGATTAAGTGGTTATAGGATTCGAAGCCGTAGTTAACAGCACCCTCGTAGACATTTTTGATATCCTGTGGATCGATACCGTCAAAATGTTTATAGTAAGCTTCTGCAGCTTCGGTGTTGACTGGTGGGTTACCACCACTAAGCTCAATGGATTTCTCTTGCACTTCGCTTGTAATCAGGTATTTGATCCATTCAAAAGCTTCCTTCGGATGTTTGGAGTCCTTCAAGATCAGCAGCGGATCGACATAAAGGGTGCTGCGTACCTTATCGTTGCCTCCCCATGGCACAGCGGCAACGCCGATTTTGAAGGGGAAGTCATTTGCGCCTGCAAGGTTCCATGAGCCTCCGATAGACATGCCGATTTTACCAGCAACAAAGGGATCGCCGTTCTGTCCAGCTACGCTTTTGCTCCATTCGGAAGAAGGAGAGACTTTATCCTTAAAGACAAGATCAAAAAGCTTGTTGTAGACAGCGATCACCTCGGGGGAGTCAAAATAAGTCTCGGAAGGCACGCCGCCATTAGTCCATGTATCTTCTGAGTAAGGCTCCGCTCCAAAATATAATGGCCGCATATCGCGTTCGGACCAAGTGAAGTCTACGCCATATTGAGTTTTGGCAATATCATCGGATACAAGCGTCATTTGTTTAGCTTCGTCGACCATTTTTTCAAACGTCCAGCTCTTATCTTCATAATCGCTTGTTGGATAAGTCAGTTTGGCGGCATCAAACATGTCTTTGTTATAGAGCATTAAGGTGACATACATATTGACCGGGATGCCGTAAGTGTGATCTTTAACCTTGTAGATGCCCATCAGATTCTCTGGGATGCTGTAATCCTCTGCCTTGAAACCATCCTCTTTCATAAGGTCGGTCATATCGAGCAACATACCCTTATTGTAGTATTCTGCGAAACCTCCATACCCCCAGTGACTTGTCACGTCGGGCGATTTGCCGCCGGCAATTAGCGTTTGCAGCTTGCTGTCGAACTGCTCATATGGCGCTTTTTCCACTTTCACTTTAATATTCGGATGCTGCTTCTCGAAATCAGGGATTAACTTTTCGACAAATGTGCGGTCTTCTGAATCTATTGTGTAATGGGTAATCGTTACCGTTTCTGCTTTGCCTCCAGAATTAGTAGAGCTACCGTCTCCTTCAGATAGGGCGTTACCCGCCGATTTGCCCCCGCTACAGCCTGATAAGGCTAGAACAACGAGCATGGTTGCTGCAAGTAAAAGTGCAATACTTTTCCTGTTCTTGTTCATTAGCTAAACCCTCCATGATTTCAAGTATATTTGGCCGCCTTATGGCGGATTATTACTTAATCCCTGTAAGTACAATCCCTTCGACGAACTGTTTCTGGGCTACAGCAAACAGCGTAACGATTGGGACCATAGCTAGAACCGAAGCAACCATTAGCAGATGCCAAGGTGGAATGCGGAACCTCGATGAGGTAAGAGAAGCCATCCCGACGGGTAGCGTGAACTTATCTGATGAGCTTAAGTAAAGCACTGGCGTAAGCAGATCATTCCAGTTGTAGATAAAAGCAAAGATAGCTACGGTTGCAAGTGCAGGTTTGGAGAGTGGGATTGCTATGGTAGCCCACATCCGTATTTCGCCACAGCCATCAATGCGTCCCGCATCAAACAGCTCTTCAGGCAATGTGGAGAAGAATTGGCGCAGCAGAAAAATATTATAGGCTGAGCCGAAGAAAGCAGGCACGATCAAGGGTAAAAAGGTATCGATCCAATTCATTTGCGAAAAGAGTACAAATTGCGGAATCATAATGGCTGGATAAGGTAACATCATGGTGCTAAGCAGCAGGATGAACCACACCTGATTACCTGTACCTCTGAATCTGGCGAATCCATAGGCGACTAGCGCCGAAGAAATCAAGGTTCCCACAACACTAAAGCCGGCGATAATCAGACTGTTTTTATAAAGTGTACCGAACTGCAGAGTATCAAATATTTCTGTGTAATTGCTCCACTGCCAGCTCTCCGGAAGAAAGGTGGGTGGGAACTTCAGCATCTCACGTTTGGACTTAAGTGAAGTGGAGACCATGAAGAACAAAGGAAGCAGCATCAGAAATGTTGTAACTACTAAAGTGATAAAGCTGAAAATCTTAACAGGCTCGGCTTTCCGGCGGCGTTTTGTTCCTTTAGTCCGGGGGCTTAGCGCTCTGACTGTACTCATTTGCGTCCGCCTCCTTCATAGTGAACATAACGGTTAGACAATTTCATAATTAGTGCGGTGCACAGCATAACTACGATAAGGAGCACCCATGCCAAGGCTGAGGAATAACCGGCACGATATTCTTTGAAAGCGCTGGTGTAGAGATTATAGACATAGAACCAGGTAGAGTAATTCGGCCCCCCTTGAGTCATGACAAAAGCTTGGGTAAAGACTTGAAAGGAATCGATCAGTCCCATAATTAGTTGAAAGAGCAACACGGGGGAGATCATCGGTAAGGTAATGTTCAGGAAGATTCTGAAGCGCCCTGCACCGTCAAGGTTAGCGGCTTCGATCAAGCTTGCCGGTACGCCTTGCAGACCTGCGAGGAATAAAATCATTCCTGAACCTGCTGTCCAGAAGGTCATGATGATCAAGGCATATAGCGCAGTGTCTGGGTTCATCAGCCAAGCCGGTCCATGAATACCGAACCAGGAAAGGATGTAATTGAAGAGCCCGATCTGCGGGTTGAAGATCCAGTACCACAGCAGGGACATGGCCACGCCGGATACCATGCTTGGAAAATACATTGCTGTTCTGAAAAAGCCGCGTAGAGGAATGGTCTGGTGGAGCAATAGCGCAAAGCCAAGACCGAGCGCAAGCTGGATAGGTACACCGATGAAGGTATATCTCAACGTGACAACCACCGATTTCCAGAACAGGTCATTGTGAAACATCTCTGTGTAGTTAGCGAGCCCGATAAATTTAGGTGGGTGTATGATGTCATAATCAGTAAAGCTGAAGTAAAGCGATGATAAGATAGGATACAGGGCGAATACTAGGAAGCCGATAATCCAAGGAGAAATGAACAGATACATGTAGAACGTCTGCCGCCTGTTCTCGCGATTGATCATGACACACCAACCTCTCGTTTTAAAAGTATAAGCGCTTTAACTTTTGATCATACTAACACTATTAATTAGCAATAATAGTAGGTGAAAAGTTATTAAAGTTTAACCGCTTTAACTTTTTGATTCGCTTTAATAAGCTTATCATAGAGGATGATCACTAAATAATCAACACTTATTTTAACTATAAAAGCGCTATCAGTCATTAAACGTAACATATATTCTGCGATTTTTGTGAAAAACGGACCTAAAACAAGATTGGAGGGATGAATGTGTTAACTATTATAACGTAATATTATTATTTTTTATTAATATTTCTCATGCTATGATTAGGTTTGGTCATATTTTGTTAGAAATGAGGAAACTGAATGACGACTAGACCTTACTTAAAAATGATCCAGCATTCTGTTACAGCCTCAGGGATTGGCTTTGAGGAAATTACACCGAATTTCGTATATAGAGCGACAGATGGAGTGAAATCATTTGTGATGGTAGACGCTGAAATCGGACTAAATAACAGTGCTTCTACGATCATTGCCATGAGTAAATCTCTAACTTATGATGTTTTGCATAAGGCGAATATCCCAGCCGTAGAACATATTTATTTGCCGCATCCAGGCTCCAAATTTAGCAATTTGAATCCATATCCATTGGCTGAGCGTTATTTCCAAGCGTGCAATGGGGAGGTAGTTATGAAGCAGGATAACGGGGCGCAGGGAAATCATGTGTACAAAATCAATGAGATAGCCGATCTGCATGAAAAGCTGGATTTATTATTTTCTTTACAGCTTAATGGGGCAATAGGTCCTTATTATGAAGCGGAGATTGAGTATAGAATTGTAACTTTTAATTATCAGGCTCGTGTATTCCTTGGCAAAAAAAGAGTTCGTTCGTGGAAGCATAATTTGATTAACGGGGCTGTTACGATTGAGGTGAAAGATCAGGCCAAACAAGAGGCACTAGCGAAGCTGGCCTCCCGGACCTCTAAAGCGCTGGGCCTTGATTTCTGCTCAGTAGATATCTTAGAGACAAATCAAGGCTTGATGGTGATCGAAGTCAACCATAAGGTAATGTTAGATGAATATTGCAAGCAAAATCCAAGTGAAGTACCTGGCCTCTCAGACCTTTACAGGGAAGTTATTCTTCAGCGTATGAATCAGTTATAAGCCGATATTCAGCAGCGATTGTCCGAATAATCTTTTGGTATTTCCGATTAGAGTTTGCGTACCCACGATTACAATAATCTCCGAAGGTGATTGTTCTTTAACATACGTAAGAGCATCCTCTAAACAAGGGAATTCAGAACTTTTTTCGAGAAAACTTTTAGCGGCAAGCAGAGCATCTGTAGGGAAAATTAGGTGGCTTATATCGGGTTTGGTTACGATTAGTTGATCCGAGACTGTGCTCATGACTTCGATGACCCCTGTGTAATCTTTATCCTTAGGGACACCGATGATGGATGTGACGGTACGGCTGCGCTCAAGATTCACTAATTGAATAAGTTCAGCCAGGTAGCTTGCAGAATCTCTATGAATAGCTCCGTCAATAATCGTCAGCGGGTCATGACAGATAACTTCACAACGGCCCGGCCATTGTAATTGTTTAAAACAGTGGTGTACGATCTCCTGATCCAAGGGTCCCCCTGTAATCTCTTCACAAAGTGACACTGCACTGGCAGCATTGACCGCTTGAAACTGTCCCAATAGCGGGAGGGTCAAGGCTGGATAAAAGGCTTGCTTCGTCCGGACATCAAAAGTAGTTCCGATAGAAGTGGTTGTGATAGATTCAGCTAGAAACTGTTCTTCATAATATTGTACAGGGTTGGAGGAAAGGTTGTCCTTCATGATCGCAAGAACGTCGGATTTCTGTTTGCTAACATAGACGTTTGTTGTGTTGTTTTTGATAATCCCCAGCTTGTGTAATGTAATGCTGTTCAGATCAGGTCCCAAATGGGCTACATGCTCTTCCATAATCGGGGTAATGACAGCCCAGTCATTGCTCAGGACATTGGTGTCATCAAACCTTCCTCCTCTACCGCATTCAATCACATTGATATCTGTACCCTTCTCTTTAAAGTACAAAGCTGCAATAGCCAAAGCAACCCCAACCGGACCTTGATATTCGTCAGCAGCAAGCTGCTCCTCAAGCTGGTGGAAGCCCCTGTGAATTACATTACCTAATCGTACAAAATCTTCAGTGGCTATTGCCTGCCCATTGATCCGGATTCTTTCGTTGAAATCTACCAGGTGAGGGGAGGTGAATAATCCCACTTTATATCCCAAGTGACTTAGCAGAGAGGAAATAAATCTAGAGGTGGAGCCTTTACCTTTACTGCCGGTGACCAGTATGTATTTTTGATTACGATCCGGACTTCCAACTGCATCCAGTAATGCTCTGGTGAACTCCGGTTTTCTAACTTCTTCATCCAAAGTCTCTGTAATGTTGTTAATGGCCCTTAGGTAAGAGCTGTAGATCATATCTTCTACTTGGGATTGTGAAGTGAATTCCACGGAAATCCCTCCATTTAATTAATTTTGGCGCGTTCCTCAGATAGTGTTGTGTAGATGATAATCGGAAGTAACACAAGAGAAATGATGACGGTCAGAGCGATGCTCCAGTTCAAATCTTTATATAGCTGTACTATGGTGAACAACAAAGCGATAACAGGTAAGACCAGTTTGTTTAAGTGCTTTAGGAATAAGGAGTACATACTTCTTTTTACGGTAACTGATGTGCCGATGCTTGGGATTTCTAACTCGTTACGCGATAAGGCGGTGATCCCGATAAATAAGTGGCTGTCGATAAATTTAAGTTGCTCATTATCCGCATGTAGCTTGACCGACTGGGCAATATGCTCCGTATCGATGTCTAAGATGGGGATGGTGATTTGTTTTGAATTATAGGTGATCACGATCTGATCTGTTTCTTCCATGCCTAGCAGTTTTCTAACATTCGGATGAATTCTGCATAAATTCTGGTGCTCATCAAAAGGGTAAGGATGGCCCACTCTGAGGGTGAGCTCTCTTTTGCCAATAAAAAAGTTCCCTAATGCACTTAAGGACCGTTGGATCAGTTGATTTATAAGTTTATGTATGCCTGGCTTGGGTTGAGAACGCGTCCTAGCGCGAGTAATGATTAATGGGTCATGCCCCTCGGAATGGGTTTCCAGCAATAACATGATGTATCTGTTGAAGTAAAGGGTATTCGGTTTGGCTGTGCTATCTTCTCGTAAAGTTAGGTTTACCCGGAAGCCATTTTTGGGATTGATAAGTTCTACTTGATTCGTATATTTACGGACGAGTGCTGGACAGGCTTTTACATAGGGTTTAGCAATCTCGTCCACTTTAGGAATTCCCCGAAGAACTGTGTCGTATTCTGGCTTCGTTATAGTTAATCCTGCAGTGAGGCAGTCCCCAAGCTTGTCCTTTGCCCGCTTGGATAATTGGATTGAACCTCTTGGCACCTCATCTGCCGATAAAATTAAACAGCTGACTTTCACACCATTCTCTGCTGTAAGATCAACGAAGATATGCTGGACTAAACCTAATTCCTTTAACTCTTCAGAGTTCATTGTGATTTCTTCACGAGGCTGAAGGCTTTGTTTGTCTAGAATAGTAAAGGTTTGCTCGATAATAATGTCAGACACCGCCCAATAGTTTAATGATTTGTTCAAGGGAATGAATGGTTTTTTGGAATAAATCAAACGCATTCGGGTTACGATAATTTCGATTAATTTCAATTTGAATACTTTGAACTAACAATTCTTTAGCGCAATATGAAGTAATCGTTCCAGGATGGGATGCGGAAAATGTATGATTTTGTCGAACTTTGGTAATACCATTATTGTTAAAGATGCCTACGACGTCATTTAAATTATTTTCTCGTATAGAGGTTCCGTACAGAGTCCCTAGATCAATATCAAACTCTCGAAGTTTGGAAGCCCCGTGCAGATCGATCACAAACTGAATGCGATGTTCTTTGACAAGCGCTCGTAGCGCAGCCTTATATTCTCCGCCTAAGATGTAATTTGGGTCTTCTTTGGAGAAGCTATTTGAATAAATACAGTAGCAATTAGTGAGCTTTTGTAACAAGAGGGCAAGGGAGCCTGTATACATGTCAGCTGGTTTTACAGCATGTTCTCGAAAATGGTTAATGGCATGTGGAGCTGAGACAAGTACAGGAAGGGAGCCTTCTACAATTGAGTAGGAGGGATCTACCCCGATATCGCCAAAATAATTATTATTGGAGAATTGTAGCTCATACTGTTCGATCAGAGATAAAATATGCAATCACCTATTCATAGTTATTTAATGGGTCTTAACCATTAGTATGTCCTAAGCATTCACCATTCATGAATAAGGATGATCCTATTATAACGCTTGCAAGGTTTGCCGTGGGCAGTTTTTCCATAAAATGATTCTAAAAGATTGGCTATTGAAAAGTTCAAAATGGTGTGCTAATATTTCAATTGAAAACGTTACCGATAAGGATACCGATAAGGATACCAAAAAGTGGGCTGGGGATTACTTAAGCAAATGAAAACGCTGACATAATTTTCACTAACAGCATCGGAACGTCTTCATGCGAGGTAATCTAATAAAAAGTACGAGGGGGAAGAAGAATGAAGAATATCAAAAAATATTTAGGGCTCATGTTAGTAATGTCTATGGTTGTTGTCTTAGCGGCAGGATGTGGGAATAAAGAAAATAATTCTGCATCCAATGATGGAAACGCTACATCTGGTAAAAAAGGGTCAGTTTATTTCTTGAACTTCAAACCTGAGATTGCAGAAATATATGAAAAGATCGCTAAGGATTACGAAGCAGAAACAGGAGTTAAGGTAAAAGTTGTAACAGCTGCTGCGGGTACTTACGAAACTAAATTGAAATCCGAAATCTCCAAGTCTGAAGCGCCAACTATTTTCCAAATTAACGGACCTGTTGGTTTTCAATCCTGGAAAGACTACACCTTGGATTTGAAAGATACTAAGCTTTACAGCTATCTGTCCGACAAAAGCTTGGCTGTAACTGAAGGTGAAGGTGTGTATGGTATCCCTTACGTAGTTGAAGGATACGGCATCATCTACAACGACGCAATTATGAAGAAATACTTCGCTTTGGCTGATAAAGCGGTATCGATCTCCTCCACAACTGAGATCAATAACTTCGACACTTTGAAAGCAGTAGTAGAAGATATGACGGCTAAAAAAGACCAACTGGGCATTAAAGGTGTATTCGCCTCCACTTCCCTCGCTGCTGGTGAGCAATGGAGATGGCAGACTCACCTTGCAAACTTGCCGCTGTATTATGAATTCAAAGACAATACTGAGTTTGATAACACCGTTCTTGCGGGTCTAGCTTCTAAAGAAGTTGAATTCAAATACAACGATAAATTTAAAAACATCTTCGATCTGTATATCAAGAACTCTGTAACTAAAGAATCCTTGCTGGGTAGTAAATCCGTAGCTGACTCCATGGCTGAATTTGCACTTGGTAACGCAGCTATGGTTCAAAATGGTAACTGGGCTTGGTCACAAATCAACGATGTTGACGGTAACGTAGTTAAAGCTGAAGAAATCAAATTCTTGCCTATTTATACAGGTATGGAAGGCGAAGAAAAACAAGGTCTGGCTGTAGGTACAGAAAACTATTTCGCAATCAACAGCAAAGTATCTGCTGAGAACCAACAAGCTTCTATCGCTTTCTTGGAATGGTTGTTCTCCAGTGAAAAAGGTAAAGCTTATGTAACTAACGATCTGGGTTTCATCGCTCCATTCAATACCTTTAAAGACAGTGAAAAACCAGCAGACCCACTTGCTAAAGAAGTATCTGCTTGGATGGAAAAAGATCTTACTTCTGTAGCTTGGACATTCGCAGCATTCCCAAGTGAAGAATTCAAAAACGTTTTTGGTGATGCCCTCTTGCAATACGCTCAAGGAAACAAAACTTGGGATGAAGTCGTAACCATCTTCAAGGACACTTGGAAGGCTGAAAAAGCAAAATAATAAATGCATGGAAAGATGCTTGAATAACACTCAGTTGTCATACAGATAAAAGCTTAGTGCCACTGGGCTCCCTCGGGATTCAGTGGCACTAAGCAACAATTGGAGTGGATCTTGCTACATCTGTTTCATCATTTTCCATACTGAGATAGGAGAAGACTCCATGGAAAAATCGATAAAAAAATATTTTGCTCTTTTTGCATTACCGACCATAATAGCCTTTGGAATTGCCTTTGTGATCCCTTTTCTGTTGGGTATATATTTGTCTTTTACAGAGTTTACTACAGTCAATGATGCAACATGGATAGGGTTTGGCAATTACGCTAAAGCTTTTTCGAATCAAGAGTTTCTAAATGCATTAGGTTTCACTGTTAAATTCACAGTTTTATCTGTTCTTACTATTAATGTGTTCGCCTTCATCTTGGCGATGTTGTTAACTAGAAAGCTAAAAGGTACCAACGTATTTAGAACGATCTTCTTTATGCCTAACTTGATAGGCGGTATCGTATTAGGATACATCTGGCAGTTGATTTTTAATGGGATTTTGTACAAATTCGGTGTCACTTTGACCTCTGATGCAACGTATGGATTTTGGGGACTAATCGTTCTTATGAATTGGCAATTGATAGGGTACATGATGATTATCTATGTTGCAGGTATTCAGAATGTTCCTAAAGATATAGTAGAAGCCGCAAGAATTGATGGAGCTTCACGTTCTAAGATTTTGCGTAATGTGACTATTCCACTCGTAATGCCGTCCATTACTATTTGTTTATTCTTAACCTTATCCAATTCATTTAAATTGTTTGACCAGAACTTAGCGTTAACCGCTGGTGCTCCTTCTAAGCAGACCTCCATGTTAGCACTGGACATCTACAATACATTCTACGGAAAATCAGGATGGGAAGGTGTCGGTCAAGCGAAAGCCGTCGTATTCTTTGCTTTAGTAGCCTTAATCGCCTTAATACAACTTGTCATTACTAGAAGAAAGGAGGTTGAGAACTAATGCAAAAGACTAGAGCAAAAGATTACTCCATATTCACCATTTTGTTGGTCTTGGCCATTGCGTTCTTATCTCCTATTTTTATTGTTCTGATGAACTCCTTCAAGGGTAAGTTCTACATTAGTGATACGCCGTTCTTATTCCCTAATGAGACTACATTTGTTGGTTTAAAGAACTATACTAGTGGTGCAGCAAAGATTGATTTCTTCAGTGCCTTCGGAATGTCCTTGTTTATCACGGTATGCTCGGTGGCTGTGATCGTGTTATTTACTTCCATGACTGCATGGTACATTACCCGGGTGAAGTCCAAATTCACAGGTATGATGTATTATGCGTTTGTATTCTCGATGATCGTGCCTTTCCAAATGGTTATGTTCACAATGACTAAGACTGCAAACGTGCTGCATCTCGACAATCCGATTGGGATTATCTTAATCTATTTAGGGTTTGGATCAGGGCTGTCTGTGTTTATGTTTAGTGGATTTGTGAAGTCTATCCCGCTTGAAGTTGAAGAAGCGGTAATGATTGATGGCTGTAATCCACCTCAGGCCTTCTTTAAAGTGGTATTGCCCATCCTGAAACCTATTGCTGTAACTGTAGCTATCCTTAATGTAATGTGGGTATGGAACGACTTCCTATTGCCAGACCTGCTGATTGGTACAGAGTATAAAACGATTCCTATTGCGATCCAGTACTTAAAAGGTGGATACGGATCGATTGACATGGGAGCTATGATGGCGATGCTGGTCTTAGCTATTGTGCCAATCATCATTTTCTACCTGACTTGTCAAAAGTACATCATCGAAGGTGTCGTTGCAGGTGCGGTTAAGGGTTAAGCTTGATCTACCTCGTTAAATAAATTAATATTCATGTAAGAAGCGAGTAGGGTGTTTTTCTTGATGGGTGACCATCAGGAATCCCCTGCTTTCTTATTTTGACTATGAAGTTGAATAAGGATTAAGGAGTTTGATAGATACTAACAAGTAAAGGATAGATAGAAATGGAGAGACTGACTATTATAGACATCGCCAAATTATGCGGTGTTGGCGTGACTACTGTATCAAGGGCTATTAACAATCATCCGGATATTAACGAAGAAACAAAAGCTATGGTTATGAGGGTTATCAAGGAAAATCATTATGTCCCGAACAACAGTGCAAGAAATTTAAAACGTTCTGATTCGAAAACGATTGCAGTATTGATTAAAGGGATATCCAATCCATTTTTTAGCCCGATGATCAAAGTGTTCGAAAAAGAGATCCAACGCAAGAAATACTCCTTCATCCTACAACGAGTTGATGAGAATCAAGATGAGATCGAAGTGGCAATTGAGTTGGAGAAAGAAAAACGGTTGAAGGGAATTGTCTTTTTAGGAGGGCTATTCTCACACTCTCAAGAGAAATTACAGCAATTAACGGTTCCATTTGTCCTTAGTACGATTGGGATGACGGAAGAGTTTGATTTGAGCGACTATTCTTCTGTATCTGTCGATGACTTTAATGAGAGTTATAAAATTGTCGACTATTTATGTAATCAGGGGCATGAGAAAATTGCGGTCATTACTGCACCAGAAGAAGATGTAAGTATCGGTAAGTTAAGATATGAAGGTTATAAAAAGGCTTTAGCTGATCATGGAATCACTTATAATGAACGGTTAGTGCGGCGGATGAAAGAAGATATCGACAGTTACAGCATGGAGAATGGGTATGCGGTTACAAAAGAATTGCTAGAGTTAGGAGAAGAGTTCACCGCTATTTTCACCTTATCAGATAGTATGGCTATCGGCGCCTGTAAGGCGATATTTGAAGCGGGCAAGCGAGTCCCGGAAGATTACTCTGTGGCTGGTTATGACGGACTGGATATTTCTTTCTATTATAATCCTTCTATTACTACCATCAAGCAGCCGGTAGTGGAGATTGCGGAAGCAACGATTAAGATTCTTTTTGATCTCATCAATAAGAAGGTTAATCATGCGCATCAGATTTTTCCGGCAGAATTAATTGTTAGAGAATCTACGAGGTCTTTATTGTAGTTTCAACAAGTGAGTATGTTTAAGTTTATTTACGAATCGGGGTGGGGAGATAGAACCGCAAGAGATTAAACCTAACGATATCAACAGCATCACACGGTTTCTCACCGCATTTGGTGATCCTACTCGGATTCGGATTGTTACGTTATTAGGGAATAAAGGTCGGCTGAATGTTGGGGAAATTGCAGGTGAATTCGAAATAAGCAGGCCAGCGATTTCACATCATCTCAAAATCCTACGGGATGCCCGCATTGTTGACCATAAAAAGAGAGGCCAGGAAGTCTATTACTGGCTGGCGCGTGAACGGCTAGCAACAAACTTTAGGGCGCTTGCTGATTTGGCAACGTCGTTTAATCATGGGGACTAAGCCATCTCAAGGGAATGGTTCAGTCCCATTTTAGGATAACCAGGCATTTACCAGCTCGGAGACGGGTTTATAGATAAATATCATCCATCCCAGTGGGTTAGAGAACGAAATATGTAACGCATTAATAAGACTGAAGAAAGTTCCCAGCAACAGAAGAAATGAGAAAATCCACATCTCCTTGATTAATTTTTTCCTCCACATAAGGGGAACTTCAATGGCTGCTATAATGGCTACAACTATGAGAATCACTACTATACCCAATATTCACAACCTCCCAAACCATTTAGTTTCGAGATATTAAGTCTTTACTCAGTGCTCTTCTGAACATTACTGCGCTTAACAAAACCAAGTGTAGTAATAGGTTAACACTCGATACTCAAAGATTCCACTTACAGATATGCGCCTTGCGATGTTATACATGGTTTTGTTCACTCCAATTCATCACTTCGTCTCTTCTAGGAAAGAGTTAGTCACTTTCCCTAACAGGCGAATCTTAATATCCATCTTTACGCTTATTGGAAGGTTAACAAAGGTCTCATCCCAATTGTTTCGCAGTTTCTTCCACGCCTGCGGGTTAGAACGATGGATGATTTCGCCGAATCCGAAAATATCGCTTTTGTATTCATTCTGTACCTTTTTAATAGTAGTTTTAAATAAATTTTGGACTTTTTTATTGGCGATTTGTTCTAATTCGGTGATAGTTTTTGTGTCTGTCAGTTCTAGATTTCTACACTGAACCTCTCCTATATCTGATTCTATATGTTGCTCAATACTGACTTCTGGTTTGTCACTATGGATGCTGCCTTTCATTTTGGAACGGGCTTCAAATACATCAAGCGAAACCTTTTTACCTTCGGGACATTGGATATAGAAAACAGTGCTCTCAACTTTATTGGTTAAATAGTTATACACTTTTGATTCCTCAGGATTTAGCCAACCAATCAATTTGTCCTCCTTGAATACGGCCAATCCGGAGTATTTCAATTCTGTTGGAGAGTCTACCGTTTCAACATTATTCGGAGTTTCTCCTACATCTACACTCCCCTCGATGACAACACCTGTTAAGACTGGATTCTTACCCCTACTCACAAGTTCTGTAATTAGTGTTCCTAATGTCACAGTAGATGTAGGTGCCCAATTTTTCTCCGAGCTTTCCAGACTGAAAAACAATCGCACGGCAGGAATCTTTTCAAGACTGGTTAATATTTTCAACGCATCTTCTGCCTTTGCATCCTTTGCTACCACTATAAAATAATCATTTCGTGTATCGGTATCTCTTGACATGAAATCAAGAACATCACTAATTCCCTCTTTCGCCAAATCCTCGCCAAGGACTAGGATTCGTAAATGAGAGATATAAATTTTACGTGGACTAACGGTTGTGATTTTCCTAAGGGCTTCATATACGGTATGCCCCGTCGCTTTGTAAAGGTTGACTGGTGCCTGAGGAGAGCCTCCCTTTGAGCCAGCGATTTGACTGGGTAAGACCACTTGTGCAGAAACTTGATATTGATCTCCAATTTTATCGATACCTATTCCTACAGCAATCGCAAGATCATTTAATTCTCGGCGGCTCCAGCAACCTGTTACAAATAGTTGCATGAGAATAAGAACACAAATCAGAAGCGATCTTCGTTTCATGGTTTAATCCTCCGTTAGATCTTTCGGTATTCATGACTCCCAGCCCATCTTTAGCTTCTAGATTTTAAGCCTTTGCTCAGTGCCCTTCGAAACATCCCCACACCTAACAACACCAAAGGTAGAAATAACCCGAAGGTTATAACATAGTACACCCAATAATTATCGAATACTTTGTTGTAATAGGTGTAATTTGGCGCAATAATAGGTGCTAGTGTAACCAAAATTAATCCTGTGGGTAGAGTTAGGACTCGGTACTCTTTTAGTTTGAATAATTGAGACAACCCCAGAACGAAAGCGTAGAAGTATAAGGTAACTTCTATAAACAAGGTTAACATCCAAAGTAGTGCTATCATGGCTTCCACACGCTCGAAGAAACCACCAACGGATATGCGCCTTGCAATGTTATAACTGGGATAGATATCCCTGGTTGTCAGATCCGGACCCAGCACTAATATGGAAATAGTGATTGTCAGGAAGATAATAATACCGCCTAAGAAACAGCCCTGTAATAAGCCTTTGGTTATCTTTTGTTGTTGGTGTACATAAGGGAGAAACATTAGAAAAACAACCGGTTCTAAAAAGGTGTAAGCCGTAATGGAAATAGACCCTCTCACCACTGGTTTTATGCCATCCTCCAATATGGGCAGTAATCGGACAATCTCCATCTGAGGAATAATTGCGACCGTCAGAATCAGAAATAGGATAATAATCATAGGTGTAAAGATCTCTCCAGCTCGTCCTATGACTTCAATACCTAGTCGTGTAGCCATAATCACGATCATCATGAATAAGATTAAAACAGCCGGAATAGGGGTTCTCGGTAATATTTCGGATGTAACGAACTCACTGAGTTCTCGCATGCTTCCAACGGTGACGATAAGAAAATACATTAAGGTCAAAAGCGATAGAATAGTCCCAATCCATTTTCCAAAAGCCTTTTGAATCGCCTCAATAAGCGTTAGTTTGGGGTACAACTTTGCGAACTTGCTGTACATATAGATGGCTAGTAAACCTACGATCATGCCAATTAATGCGGAAATCCAGGCATTTTGTCTGGCGTAGTGTGTAGTGGAAGGGGGGATTACGAGAATGGAGTCCCCGATCGTAAGGAACATAACCAGTATGGTAAGCTGGCGAGTACTTATTTTACCTTTTTCGAGCATGGCTTTGTTCACTCCAATTTATCACTTCATAGGTCAAGGTTTCAGGGGCTATTCCTCTGTGAGATCTCCCGGTTTTTCCGGTGGTGTGCTCTTTTCCCGAACGATATTTTTTTTATTGATTAGCCTAGGGCGGGTAAACATAGCCCAATGCGGCATTCGAAAAAAGGTGTCCTTTTGATCGGCGAGATTATAGGGAGCAAACGGGCTCAAATAAGGAACGCCAAAGGAACGTAAGCTGCACATATGAAGAACTATCGCAATAACCCCGATGATGATTCCGAACAAACCAAAAGATGCAGCAAGGAACATCATCGGGAAACGGAGCATTCTGATGGTCAGGGCAAGATCGAAGGATGGCAGCACAAAGCTGGAGATAGCAGTAATAGCGACGACAATAAGCATGGCAGCAGAAACAATGCCGGCATCAACTGCCGCAGTCCCAATCACCAGGGTGCCTACAATGGATACAGATTGGGCTATGGTTTGAGGCATTCGTACACTCGCTTCCCTTATAATCTCGAAGGCAAGCTCCATTAAGAGTGCTTCAATAAAGGCTGGAAGCGGTACGCCCTCCCGTTGTGCGGCTAGACTGATCAGCAGGGTTGTGGGCAGCATCTCCTGATGAAAGGTAGTAATAGCTACATACAAAGATGGGGCTAGTAGTGAAATGAAAATACTGAAGTATCTAAGCATCCGTACTAAGGTGCTGACATCGGCACGTTGATAATAATCTTCCGCTGTCTGCATGAAGGAAACGAATAAGGTAGGCACCGTCATTACTATAGGAGTCCCATCTACTAATATGGCTACTTTTCCTTCCATAAGAGCAGCAGCTATAACGTCAGGACGTTCCGTATGATGGATGGTTGGAAATGGGGTATAGGTTTCATCCTCAATTAATTCTTCGATATAGCCACTTTCCAGGATACCGTCAATGTCGATCCGATCTAAACGTGAGTGTACTTCTTGCAGAATCTCATCACTAACAATGCCATTGATGTACATGAGGGCTACGTCTGTCTGTGTTACACGTCCAATTTGCTGTGTTTCTAACCAAAGATTGGGGTCTTTTATTTTCCTCCGGATTAATGCGGTATTCGTGCGTAAGCTTTCTGTGAAGGCTTCCTTTGGTCCACGAATCACCGTTTCAGTGGCACTTTCCGTTACGCCACGGTCTTTCCAGTCACGCATGCCTATGGTGAACCCTTTGGTATATCCATTGAGTAAGAGGATCACATCTCCGGATAATAGAGAGGTGAATAAAGAATTGAACTCCGTCGCATCTTTAATATCCCCTACAGTGAGCATGTGATCTTTTAATAATTGATAGTTGGCTGTTTGTGTATCAAGATTTGGATCTGGAAGTTCTAAGATTAGGGATTCCAGAATGAAATCCTGAATAGCTTTACTATCCGCCAATCCATCTGTATAGAAAATAGCTGCTTTAATCTGGTGTTTGGAACCAATAAAGAATTCTCTAATCACAAGATCTGTACTATTGCCGAGTGTTGTTTTTATATATTGAATATTATCTTGAAGTTTTTCTTTAATAGGTTCCTTAGGTAATTCTTTAGTGGGGTTGGGGTGCCCTAATGAAGGGTTCTTAAAAACTTTTGTTATTGTTCTGTTCAGAAATCCCATTGTTGTTATCCCTCTTCCGCTGGTGCTGTAAATATAGCTATTACCATAATGAGGGGGGATTATTCTAAACCATGGATGGGTTCATACACACCAAAAAAGCCGCAGAGAGATTCTCTGCGGCTAGCTAGAAGCGCTTAATTAAGACTTTAAGACGTCCAATCGTTATATAGATGCTTCTCCGTTAGGATAGACAACAACTGAATACCAACCTCATTATGGCCACCTTCAGGGATGATCAGGTCAGCGTATTTTTTGGATGGCTCGATAAACGCTTCATGCATGGGTTTAACTGTACTCAAATATTGATGATGGATCGACTGGATGCTCCGTCCACGTTCTTCAATATCTCTAAGGACCCGGCGGAGAATACGTACATCAGGATCGGCATCTACGAATACCTTGATGTCGAGCATTTCACGGAGATTCTCGTCAGAAAGGACGTGGAGTCCCTCAATGATTACAATATTGTTTGGCTTCAGCTCTACCGTCTCTGTAGTGGAGCGGGCATGGACTGTAAAGTCATACACGGGAGCGAATGCGGTCTGTTCTTCGCGCAGAGATTTAAGGTGCTCAATGAGCAGCTCGTTATCGAAAGCGAAAGGATGATCGTAATTAATGGATTCACGCTCAGCAAAGCTGAGATGTGAGTGATCCTTATAGTAGTTATCTTGAGATATGAAAGTTACCTTTCCCGTTCCAAGACGGTCAATGACGGAGCGGGCTACGGTTGTTTTTCCCGAGCCGGTGCCGCCGGCGATACCAATAATGAGCATGTGATTCAATAACCCTCCCTAAGATTGCCGTTGCAATTCCAATATTGTAGCACAGCGCTCATGTTTTTTCACCTTAGATCGGGTAAAATTAAGATGGGATTTTTGGAAATTCGTCTATATTAGGGACAAGGCAAATCCGGAAGGGGTTGTTCAACGAATGAACGGAAAAAAAACCGTACAAGAGGCTTTTAATGAAACGGCCTATCGAATCGCAGGGAATGGGAATAGAGATGTGCAAGTGTTGAAGGAAGCCTTGGCAGCCGTAGAGAACAGTACGGCATCTGATATCTATGGAACGGGCGAAGTGATTGAAGATTTCCAGACGAAAATGGCGAATATCCTGGGCAAAGAAACCGCAGTTTTCTTTCCGAGCGGAACGATGGCGCAGCAAATCGCTTTAAGAATCTGGTGCGATGAAAAAGAGGTGAAAAAAGTAGCCTATCATCCCTTATGCCACTTGGAGATTCATGAGCAGGATGGCATGAAGGAATTACATCATATTGAGCCTATCTTGCTTGCGGATAAGGACCGATTAATCACTTTGGAGGATGTGGCGAATCTAAAGGAGGATATCGCTTGTCTGTTGCTGGAATTACCCCAGCGCGAGATTGGTGGTCAGCTGCCAGAGTACACGGAGCTTGAAGCCATTTCTGCTCATTGCCGTGCACGGGGCATTAAATTGCATTTGGATGGGGCGAGATTATTTGAGATTCTTCCGTATTACGGGAAGTCAGCAGCTGAAATCTCTGCACTCTTTGATAGTGTGTATATATCCTTTTATAAAGGAATTGGAGGAATCGCCGGGGCAATTCTTGCAGGCAGCGAAGACTTTACGAAGCAATCAAAGATATGGAAACGGCGGCATGGTGGAGACTTAATCAGCTTATATCCGTACATCATTTCTTCTGATTATTATTTCCGGCAAAGAGAGGGTAAAATGCAGCAGTATTATGAAGGCGCGAAGGAGCTTGCTGCTTGGGTTAATCAATGTCACGACGTAACCACTCTGCCCGCTCAGCCTGTCTCCAATATGTTTCACATGCATTTTCAAATGTCTAAGGAACAAATTGAACCGATTCTGTCAGCGGTGTATGAGGCGACAGGAATCGGTTTAAGCGCGGGAATAAGAGCTACCGGGGAACATACTTCTTATTGTGAGATCAGCATTGGAGACAAGTATGCCGACATCCCAAAAGAAAAGCTTAGAGAGTTATTTCTGCTGCTCGATAAGCTAATGAGCGAATCATCTGCCGAGTAGCGTACGGAGTAAGGAGATTCGTAATAATTGTTTTTTAATAAGCTTCATGCGAAACTCATTTTTTAATTGATTGTAGATCAGCGGGCAATGGTTAAGCGCCCAATGGTACATGAATTTAAAGTCTGTAGCATCTTTTGCAGAATTTAATAAATAGTATGAGATCGTATCGTAAGCATTATGGTTGAACCATTCCGTCATTTCCTGTGCGTTATATCCATATTTCTGCACGGCCATATTCTTAATGAGTTTCTTTTCTTCCAGATTCTCAATTAAGAATCCTTGGCTCAGATTAAAGGTGATATTGTTCCCGTGTATTCTGTACACGCCGGCAATCACATCAATGAAGCCCGCATCACCTACCAGCAGGGAACGCAAATAGATGGAAGCATCGTTGACCATATTCATATCTAGGATATCCATAGCCATTAAGGCCTCTCTTTTAAAGACAGTAGTTAAAGTAGAGGCGGGTTTTGGGTATCCTTTTTTCTCGAAATTCATGAAATAATCGCGTTTCTTAATAATGCTGCTAAGCTGCAGATTGGAGATTTTTAGTTGTTTGGCTTTGGAATACTCCAGGAACACATTCGCAGCTACAAATGAAATTTCGGGATGAAGGAGATGGAAGCGGACCGCTTTACTGAAATAATTCATGTCGATCAGATAATCATCATCATCGAGAAAAAGAACATATTCCCCATCACCATGTGCAGCGAAAGCTTTTCGGCGATTATTTCCAGGTCCGCTATTGGTAGCATTGCGCATGTAAATGACCCGTGGCTCCGCCCCAAAGTGTTGCTGCATTAACTCTTCCGTGCCATCTGTAGAACAATCATCAATCACTGTAATCTCTTTATTGGGGTAGTCCTGCATTAAGATACTTTGGATCGCTTGATATAGGAATGCTTTTCTATTGTAGGTAGTGATAATGACACTGATCTTGGGGGAGTCGGCTAAGGACTGGACCGTTGGATAGGAAATTTCCGTATCCGAAATGCGGCTTTCCATTTTAACCAACCCCTGAATTAAACCTGCGATATCACTGGCAACAATGTTGAATTGTTCAGATAAATAGAATTTCAAGGTATCCTCTGAAGCCCTCCCCGTGAGATAAGCATGAATAACCTCAGATAAGGTTTCCAGATAAGGTTTGATTTGTACATTTTGTTCTTGATCTATGATCTGGCGGCATCTTTGCAATAGTTCTGTATCATCTATTTGGATGGTGGGTGAATGGTTTATTTCATCATTTAGGTCATTTAAAAAGACGTAACAGGCTTGCTGCAAAACCTCGCTATGATCCATTTCCAGTCCTCCTGTTGTGTTATTTGGATAAACCACTTACCTCAGGCTGAGCGTTAATTTTATTTTTGAGTTTGTATCGATACTTTTTGAGATGTTCCCATGTATAGAGGAAGACTTCCCGTTCCATTAAAGAGCCGATTACAAAATATACAGGCAAGATCACTAGTCCTAGAAGTACACCCCAGATCATAAGCCCCAGATAGGAATGGATCGGGATGTCGATGGCAGTCGTGATGAGAATAATACCTACAAAAACTACTGCATTCGTAAGCCATCTTCTAAAAGTGACCCATGGACTGCGTTCCAGCAAATGTTTGCTGGCATAGATCACAATATCTATGGAGCGGTATAGGAGGGCAACTATCGTTCCCATCAGTACACCGTAAATTCCCATGAAGATAACGAAGACAACAGAAGCCACCAGATTAATGGCGGATTCCAGAATGGAACGGTTTTGTGTTTTTTTGAAATGTCCAGCGATGGTAATCACATTATTGGAAGACGTTCTGGCATTGGTTAATAATTTGATGATTACGAACAAGACCGGCAGCCACATATCAATGTAATTCACGTCGTTTACCCCAGCGGTATACAATTTCATAAAGGGTAAAATCAAAATGTAAGCCACCGTTAGAATTGAGAAGATAAGCCCCATAAAATACACTTCGTACGCATCATAAAATTTAATAAATGCTTCTTTGCTCTCATGGTAGCTTTGCCCGAGGGCAGCCTTCACACTTCCGTTTATGGTCTGGACGATATTATCCACGATCGTAAAAATCATATTGTACATAACATAGATACTGACGATTTTTAGATTCGTAAAGATGGTTAATATAAGTACGTCCGTATTTCTAAACACCAAGTACGAGATTTCATGGACTAATACGGAATTCTTTTGACCAATGGCTTCATAGTCTGGTTTGAGATTCAGGTTGATCCACTTGTAATTCTTATTCATATAAATATAGAAAGCGATGATTTGAAGTAAAGTTAAGATAAAATAGGAAGCTTGAACCGCAATAATGTCCACACCTTGCAGTAATAACAGAATCCGGATCAGGCTGTTCATAATATTAGCTACAGTAACAATAGAAGTCTCTACATAGCTTTTTCCCTCCGCAGCGAGCAGGACCTTGAATTTCCCCTGAAAATAATAATTGATTGCTCCGCCCATCCCCGTAAGCAAAATAATGACCATAATCGATAATTTATCGATCTCAGATGAGATCACTAGCGGGTACACGATGGCGAGTAGCAGTACGGCGAAGAAATAGTAAATGCCTGTTTTTTTATAATAGCTGGAGGTGGCAGCCAGAATAGAGTTGATATTGTTTTTATTATCCGAAGCTACCGGCTTATAAAGCGCTTGGATCGAGGCCGCCCCAACTCCTGCTTCCAGCAGCGCAAGATAACTAATAATCTGCACAATCGAAGCGATCAAACCATTGGCCTCAGACCCATAGTTGACCATTATCAGTCTGGGTATAAAAAAACCGAGGATGATCGTGATGAGTTGACTTCCCAGTCCAAAGGATAAGTTAAGAATGCTCCGCTTGGCTTTCATAACGAATCCCCCTTTCGTAAAGCGGTAAATACGTATCTAGATGCTCGAAATGTCTTTCGGCTTGTTTTGCTTGCAGTGTGACATCCATAGAGCAGGTAAGCATACTTTCAAAAATCTGTGCAGGCTGGACCTGTTCCAGCGTGTTGAAATCGGCATACAGACCTGTGAACCCAACATCTTCCATTACATTGATCATTTTTTTGCTGTAGGCTACGGGGAATACCGGTTTATTAAATACCCAGCCCAGAATCATTGCATGGAATCTTGAAGCCACAATAGAACTGGCATTAGCTAACACGGACAATACTTCTTCCATGTTCGTTTTATATAAATGCACTTGAATAGCATCCTTGTAGGAGGGACCGATAAGACGCTGAATCTCTTCAATCGCCAGTTGATCGCCTTCGTGTTCGCAAAAGGACATGAAATGAACCGCGTAACCTTTTTCAATGAAATAAATTGCGAGTTCTTTCATTTTTTCATAATAGAGGTTGTCAAAACCGTTCAGACCTTTCGCAGAAGGTTTAATAACGGATAAGACGATGTAATCCTCCGGTTCGTCTGGAATATCTGGTGGGTCTAACTGAAAAATAATATCTGGGGCTAAGCGGACATTATCCAGATCCTTAAATAAATCATAAGAGTACTGTTCTCTGAAACATACATCTGTATAATCCTTGAAAATCCGCTTGTGCTCATCATAATATTCTTGATTTGTAAAAGGGCCAAAATTAGATCCTAACAGGTAGTAAGGCTTATTTTGATTACGAATGACTTCTGCATTCTTGAAATGCTCTGCCCAGTGGTCTGCTTCCATGAAAATCGAGCCGCCGATATGAACGACGCCATCTGAGTGATCTGCCAGATATTTGTGAGCCACATTATGTATCTTTAGCTTCCTGCAAATATAGCCAATGCCTCTTAGAAGAAGGGAATCGGAAGGATACACTTTGAGGTTAGGGAGCTCTTTGAAACATTGTTTATAGAGGCGTGGTGCGCAAATTCTGAATTTGGTATCCGGATATCTTTCGCACAGCACCTTAATGAATAGATCATCGCCCAGATTAAATTCGGTATAGGCGTATATCAGCATCTTTTTCATATTCTAGATTCCTTTCGGGTTCCGTTCCCTTTAAGTAGGTTTCGCTTGAACCTGGATAAGCCTCTCTCCACAGAGATGAATCTGTGATATAGAAGCGGGGAGATTAAAAATGTTCTGATATAAAGGGTTAATCTGCGATTATCTCCTCTATAACGTCTTATGAGTTCATCCATTTCTTGATTGAGCTTGGGATAGGTATGATTGATGTCACGAAGTAATTCCTGAATGCTTACCCCTTCCGTACCATTTAGACAGGTTTTGAGGTTGAAAAAGTAGTTCTCGATCAACTCCCGGTTCATTAACAAAGGGGAGATCGTATCTAGTTCAGCAAAGGGATAGGTTTTGAAATATTCATCCACCCTTTTGAAAGCATCCACTACATCGAATTTATTCACGTTATAGCTGTTGGAAATGGAGGAGTTTCTCTGTAAATAAAATGATAGTATATCCGGGATTGAGATGACTCTGGCTGCTCTGGACAAGGCTTTGTAGATGAACTCTTGATCCTCTCCATTCACACAGCGTTCTGTATAACCTAGTCCGTGGAGAAGTAAGAATTCTCGCTTATAAGCGATACTCCCTGTCCATATTCGCAAGCTTTTGTTCACGAAAATCCGCGCCAGTGCTTCACTTCCCGTCATGTCGCTGAAATCAGAGGTACAGCTCAATAGAGTTTCTCTGCCTTCGGAGACATGATTATAACCCCAGCAAATAATCTCGGGTTGTTCATCTTGAGTATATGACTGAAGGGTTGAGACCAAGTCTGCGGAGACATAATCATCTCCGTCTACAAAAAGAACATAATTACCTGTGGCTTCAGCTAAACCCCTATTTCTAGCCGCGCTTACTCCATGATTCTCCGTTCGAATGACTTTACAGAAAAGGGCGGGATTACGCGAAAGAATCTTTTCTATAACGTTGTAAGTGTTATCCGTAGAACCATCATCTACGATGATGACTTCGAAATGCGGATCGCTTTGGTCAAGGAGTGAATTAAACATAGGGGTTATATACTGCTCTATATTGTATACCGGGATCACAAGGCTTAGATTCATGGGCTCGCTCCTTTCCTGTGTAAAACTGGATGATAAGCTATCTTAAGCTTACCCCTCGTATGAAAAGATTGTATATACTACTTTAGTTTACTTATTGCTGGCTCTACTCGTTGTAGCATCATGTGAATAATAATTATTACAATATGTAAAATGAAAATATTATGGTTTGGTTTAACATAGATAGAAAGCCAACAAAACGTTCGAAGCGGAGGGATCTGGGATGCAGCTGCAAAAAATATTCGTGAACGGTGAGAGACTGAAGAATACAATCGAGGCATTTGCCGATTATGGGCGTACAGATAAAAATGGCGTGACCCGATTATCGCTGACGGAAGAGGATCTTAAAGTTCGGGATGATTTTCGTGCCTGTTGTGAAGAGCTCGGAATGTCTGTGAAGATGGATGATATGGGGACGATGTATGCCACACTGGCAGGCGAAACTTCCGGGCCTCCGATTGTGATTGGCTCGCATATGGATACTGTGAAAAAAGGGGGCAGATTCGATGGCGTCCTAGGGGTTATCGCGGGTCTAGAGGTGGTGCGGACGCTTGTAGATTACGGGATTAAGCCGAAGTTTCCGGTGACGATTATGAATTTTACGAATGAAGAGGGGGCACGTTTTGAGCCATCGATGATGGCCTCTGGTGTGTTGTCCGGAAAGTTTGATAAAAGTGTCATGTTGAACAAAAAAGATCCAGCAGGCATCACCTTTGGTGAAGCGCTGGAGAAGAGTGGATATAAGGGAGAAATGAGCAATCGTATCACCGAAGCCACCGCTTATTTGGAGCTTCATATTGAGCAAGGGCCTGTTCTTGAAAAAGAGGAGTTGACGATTGGGCTGGTTGACTGTGTAGTTGGTATGGCCTGTTACGAGATTGAGGTGACGGGAGAATCCGATCATGCGGGCACAACCCCAATGGCGATGCGCAAAGATGCTTTGTTTGCTGCCACAGATCTGATTATTGAGCTGCGGAGCAAGCTAGGGGCGCTCGATTCCGAGCTTGTTTATACCATGGGCAGAATGAATGTGCTTCCTAATATCCATACCGTCATTCCCAATAAAGTGATTTTCACCATTGAAGCCAGACATAAAGATATGGAGATTGTGCGTGAAGTGGAAGCCATTATTAACGGTTTGCCAGAGCAACTGCTGGATTGTGAAGTAAGCAAAACTAAGCTATGGGGCCGAGATACGGTGTGGTTTGATCAGAATGTGTGTGATTTGGTGGAGCAAGCGGCTCAAACCTTGGGTTATTCCAGTCGAAAAATCGCAAGTGGTGCAGGGCATGATGCACAATTCGTAGCCAGCTTTCTGCCGTCCGCAATGGTGTTCGTGCCTAGCGTGAAGGGTAAAAGCCATTGTGAAGAGGAACTAACCTCTTATGAAGACTGCGAAAAAGGGGTAAATGTAGTGTTAGAAACAGTGATGTTGATATTATCAAGATAGTACATGTCACTTAATATAACATTTTCCGATATGGTAGTCGCTTTAATTTCATACAAAATCGTCAAAAAGGCACTCTATAGAGTGTCTTTTTTTATGAGATAATAAAGATGGTTGTGTTGAGTACCAAAGTGGTTAAAGATTAATGGGCAGTTAAGTCAGATCCTTTGTGTAAAAACACAATCATGGTAGATAATATTTTAATTTTTTAACAAAATGGGAATGCTAATCATATGTTATCATTCTTTACATAAGGGATCTACATTAGATGGGAGAGATGAATGATGATTATCGGAGTACCTAAAGAAATTAAAAACAATGAAAATCGTGTTGCCATAACCCCTGCGGGTGTAGTTAGTTTAATTACTGAAGGTCATCAAGTGCTTGTAGAAGCTGGAGCCGGTGTGGGCAGTGGATTTCCAAACGAAGAGTATGTCTCTGCCGGAGCACAACTGATTGAGGATGCAGCAAAAGTCTGGAGCTCCGCTGAAATGGTGATGAAGGTAAAAGAACCATTGGCAACCGAGTACCCCTATTTCCGTCCAGGCCTTATTCTATTTACGTATCTTCATCTTGCACCAGAGCCTGCCTTGGCTGCTGCGCTTAAAGACAAAGGCGTCTTTGCGATCGGATATGAGACGGTTGTTCATGGACGCACCTTGCCGCTGTTAACACCGATGAGCGAAGTAGCTGGCCGGATGTCTGTCCAATTGGGAGCACAGTTCCTGCAAAAGAACTACGGCGGACAAGGTATTCTTCTTTCCGGTGTTCCTGGCGTTAGCCGAGGTAAAGTGAGTATTATTGGCGGCGGTGTAGTAGGTACTAATGCAGCTAAGATGGCTATTGGTTTAGGCGCAGATGTTACGATAGTTGACCTCAATGCGGAGAGACTACGTCAATTAGACGATATTTTTGGAGCACAGATCAATACGTTGATCTCTAACCCTTATAATATTGCCAAAGCAGTGGCTGAAGCGGATCTGCTGGTAGGTGCCGTGTTAATTCCGGGTGCCAAAGCACCGAAGCTGGTTACTGAAGAAATGGTTAAGACTATGAAGCCGGGATCTGTGATCGTTGACGTGGCCATTGACCAAGGTGGCATTGTAGAAACCATCGACAGAGTGACGACACATGATAATCCCGTGTTTGTGAAACACGGCGTGCTGCATTATTCCGTGGCTAATATGCCGGGCGCTGTTCCTAAGACCTCAACTATTGCCTTAACAAATGTTACAGTTCCATATGCCCTGCAAATTGCCAATAAAGGTGTGATCAAGGCGATTCAGGATAATGACGGCCTAAGAAGCGGCGTGAATGTAGCCAATGGCAGAATCACCTGCCAAGCTGTTGCCGAAGCGTTGGGTGAGACACCTTATTCGGTTGAGCAAGCCATGGAACAGACATTCACATTGATCTAAAATAGACACGTTCCATAATGGAATGAGCCAAACAGCAAGCTCTCTGCGGGGAGCTTGCTGTTTGGCGTTTCTTGCGATGGAGATCGGGTGGAAGTTGGTCAGTACGGTGTTAAAGTAAATAGATTGCGTTTCAGTGTGATTAGATACATTAGATGTTTGCTCGTGCGGTGTGATGGTGGATAGATTACGTAGTGAAGTTGGTTGGAATCCGAACAGAACTGGCTAGTTCCGGCTGTATCCGGTTAGATTTGTTTAGATCAAGCTAATTTTGATTAGCTTTTTGCTTCTGCGACGGTGCAAGCTTTGATGGAGAGATGTTTTAGGGAAATTCTCCCTAAAAAAACGCGAAAATAGCTTTAAAATGCTGTTATTAGGGAATTCCTCCCTAAAAAACGAGGAATATGCCTGTTTATACGCAAAACGGAAGAAAATCAGGGAGGATTTCCCCAATTATGATCGTGTGATGCTTAAAGTGCAGAATATTAGGGAGGATTTCCCTAATTATGACCGTGTGATGATTAAAACACAGAATTTCCGGGGGTTATTCCCTAAAAACCATTTATAACATTCGGTAAACACCAACAACTATTAAACCTCCCCAAACACCCCGACAAAACTCCCCACAAAACTTCCCACACCACCCCCAACAAAACCCCCACCAAACATCCCCGTCCCAAACACCTTCCTCACCTAGCCGATCTCGTCCCTCACCTAAACCAGCTATTTATCTTATAGTCAGCTAGGGGGATGCATACTATAATGAAATCACTCTAGAGTACAGGATTTGGTTATTCTTCAGGTGGGAGTGAAGCTAGTGACAGATAAAGATCCATTATTTGATCGTTTTTTCGACAGTATGGAATCATTGGCGGATACGATAAGTGAATCGCTACAGTCTCAAGTTACCATCGAGGACAGCAATCATCATGTGATTGGCTACAGCTCGCATGAATTTGAGAGTGACTCCGCGCGGATTTCAACGATTATCGGGAAGCGTGTACCTAACACTGTGATTATTGGCTTGCGCAAAAAAGGGATTATGCAGCAGCTGGAGAGCGCGGCACATCCCATTCGAATTCCTGCAGTGCTGGAGGTGGGACTTGGTCCCCGGCTGGCCATTTGTATCAAACATCAGAAGGAAATTCTCGGGTACATATGGGTAGTAGATACAGGCAACCTGGTAGAAGGGCATGCCGAAAATATCGTTGAGAAGGCGGCAGGTATCGTAGGCCGTTATTTACTTAAGCAGCGAGGCTGGAAAACGAAGCAGGACAAAACGCATGAGGACTTTTTCTGGAAGCTGATTACCTCTCACTACGACAACGAAGCAAATATTAAAAAGGATGCGGAATTTTGGTCCATTCTTTTGCCGGAAAAATATTATATTAGCGTGTTTGAAAGTGACAAGGTAATCGATGATCATTTAATACTCCGGTTTCGGCAGGTTATGGCATCTTATTCCGGACTGCAATTACTATTTCTGACGGCTGAGCATAATCGGCTGATTATTCTGTTTTCCTTCAGCTTTGTGATCGAGGGGGCGGGTGGACTATCTTCATTCCTGCATAAAACAATGGAGGATATGTATAAGAGTGAAGGCTGCACACTGGCTGCTGGCTGTAGTCTCGATTACACTGAATATATGTCCGCGGCTATTGCCTATTGGGAAGCGGTGTCCATTGTGGAGATCAAAAAGCTGCTGCCTTTTCATGGGCGGGAGTTGCTATTGTACGAGGAGATTGGATTTTGGGCATATATACCGGCTATTATGGAGCAAAAGCGCAGTCGAATTCGTAAAAGCCCGTTGCTATATCCGCTAAAAGAACATGATCGCGAGCATAAAAGTGATTTTCTCAAAACCATCGCTGTCTATTTATCATTAAGCGGCAATTTAAAGGAATCCGCGGCTTTTTTACATATACACACTAATACATTGCTTTATAGATTAAACCGAATTGCAGAGATTACGGGCAAAAGCTTGAAGGATACGGGTTATCGCACTTCTATTTTCCTCGATATTTTGACGGAAGAGACACGGCAGCTTAACCAGTGGTTCGTGGATGCCAGCGAATCATGAGAATTAAGCACCAACCCGGTGACGAACACGTACAATAACCTATATTTAGAACCTATAACATTGGAGGGACTAAGCATGGTGAAGGAAGTTCGTTCACCCGATGCCCTTGACTTTGAGCGCAAAATGAGAGAAAGCATCGTGGAATCGGCTGAAGCTTTAAATGAAAGTGGAGTGGATTTTGCAACATTTGATGATTCCCGCTGCAATCCGCAGTTTTGGACACGTACAGAGATTGGTGGACTTCAGCTGAACACTGGCGTAGAGCCCACAGTGGGAATTAAAGATATTTTTCGGAATGGTCATTTATATGCCTTTGAATGCGCGACAGCCATGGTCATTGTTATGTATCGGGCGACGATTGAAGCTATAGGTGAGGAAGCGTTTAATCAGTATTTCAAGGATTTGTTCTTATGGGACTGGAATTACGATGAGAATCTACGCTTAATTACAAACTACAACAAGGAACTAACGCAGCGGGGAGACGTTGTATATTTCAAGAATCCCGATCATGCTCCGAGCAAGCCAGAATGGCAGGGCGAGAATGCAATTAAACTCGAAAATGATCTGTTCTACGGCCATGGCATAGGGATTACTACTGGAGAGATCATCATAGACTCTCTGAATCAGGAAAGAGTATATGGGAGTGATATCTCGGCCTATTTAACGGATGAATCGGTGCATCCAGACTTTAATTACTTACAGCGGTTATCTGCAGGAACGGTTTTACCGGCAGCCAACAATAGAAGCTTCCGATACACTGTATGTTCAAGAATAGGCTCTAGAAACTATATTTATAAGATCTAGCGTCTGCCTATTTTATACTTACTGAGCAATGCAAAGAGGGGGCTCTTTTGTATTGTTCATTTTTTTATTCACAAAAGAAAGGGATAGAGCTTCAGATAACTCTGAAAACTCTATCCCTCTTTTTTAATTAAGGATTACCACGTCGTTTCTAATTTGTTATAGCTCAATAAAATCGTTGCGGAATTTCTCAAAATCAGATTTTCTGCATTCCAGCTCAAGGCGTGTGCCTGTTTCTTCATAGCTAGTAGATTGAACATGGGCATGTTCGTTGAAATATGAGACTACATTACCCCGATCAAATGGAACCAGAATCTCACACTGGACATAGTCCGTAAAAACATGGCTGCGGATCAGAGCGGTAAGTTCAGCCATTCCACTATTTTGCTTGGCGGAAAGGTAGACATTGTCACCTTCAATTTGCGGGTAAGGCAAATCAGTCAGATCAGCTTTATTATAGGCATAGACCGTTGGAATCTGGTCAGCGCCGAGTGCTTTGAGCGTCTCATCCGTAACCGCCATATGCTGTTGATGCTGCGGATCGGAAATATCGACTACGTGAATCAATAAGTCCGCTTCGGTAACTTCTTCAAGAGTGGAGCGGAACGCTTTTACCAGATGATGGGGAAGCTGGCTGACGAATCCGACAGTATCTGTTAATAAAAAGGTTTTGTGATCAGGCAGCTCAATGCTGCGAACCGATGTCTCTAGTGTAGCGAACAGCATATCCTTGGCGAATACTTGTTTATTGGAACCTGGATGGTAAGTCTCTACCATGACATTCATTAAGCTGGATTTTCCGGTGTTCGTATAGCCTACAAGGCAGACGACGGGAACTTCATTTTTATGCCGTTGTTTCCGCTGGATTTGGCGTCTTGCTACTTGTTGTTGCAGTTCAACCTGTAAAGCAGTGATCCGCTCTTCAATTCTTCTGCGGTCCAGCTCTAGCTTGGTCTCACCAGCACCTCTGTTTTTAAGTCCAGCTCCGCCACCTTGTCTGCCCAGCGACTCACGAAGACCTGTCAGGCGCGGCAGCATATACTGCAGCTTGGCTACCTCAACTTGCAGCTGTGCTTCCTTGGTCTTCGCTCTTTCCGCAAAAATATTTAAGATCAGAATGGTCCGGTCAATGACTTGACGGTCCAGAGCGGACTCCAAATTGCGGATCTGTGAAGGTGACAGTTCGTCGTTAAAAATAACAATAGGAGCATCGTGTGCTTCTAAAAGTGCCGATAATTCCTCGATTTTACCTGTCCCGATATAATGGGAGGGGTTAATTCGACTTGCCTTTTGACTAAGCTCTCCTACGACTTCAAGATCACAGGCAGCTGCCAGATTGCTCAGCTCTTCCATCGAATAGGCGAAATTCGTTTCGTTCTGAAGCTGGATACCGACTATAATTGCTTTTTCTCGTATTTGTTCCATATATTTATTCATCCTCCAATAGTAAATAATAAACGCAAAAAAACACAGGCAATCTGCCTGTGCTTACGGTTCGTTAGAGGACGTCAGAGTTAGGGCCTTCCATAGGTAGAATGAATTAAACAACAGTCCAGTCGCAGGGAAGAGGCACTTTGATCCCTAGCGAGCAGCAGTTGGCTAATCGGCTTCTATGGATGTTCAATTCTTAAAGGAATGGAGGTGAAGAGAATCCTCCCTACACGCTGTTGTTAAATTATCGGGTTACCTTTAAAAATGGGTAGACCAATCCTGAGTCCTCTGCACATGGGCAGAGCTTTAGCGCTATTCAATTAGCCGCGCAAAGTTCTAACTCGGATAAAGTCTATCACACGTAACCCTCCGTTCATAAAAAGTTAAGTCGAGTTTACCACATTCGTTATTTAGTGGCAAATCTCTATTTATGCTCTGGAACATCTCTTGTATTTTAATTACACCCAATAATTCTAAACAATGTTTACATATCATATATGAATTGATATATAGGAGGTGTGATGACATTGCCTGTTCTGTCCACAAACACCATTATTAATTTACCAGTCGACGGTACTCGGCCAATAGATCAAGTAGTGATCAAAGTTGTCAACAATGGATCGGCTGGCGCGTTTTGTTATATTACGGGCTTATCCAATAGTGTAAGCCCCCAGGCCATTTTTATTGAAGAGTTATTTGAGCTGCAATATCAGGAGACCTTAAGCAAGACCTATGTCATGGTAGAGGATTTATTCCAATTTAATTTTGTTTATTCACAGGAGCAGATGAAGATTCAGGTTTTTCTTGTTGATACGGACGGTGTATGGACGGCAGTTGATCTTGAAGTGTTTCAAGTGAGCCGGATAACCTCAGAAATACGTGATAACGTGACCGTTACATCGACTGACTTCGCAGCGATCAGCTTTATGAGACGTCCTGGCTTTGCTATTCCACAAGGTCTTGCGGCTGAGATTCGACCGGCAGCTTTAGATGTTATGTCCAAAAGACCTGTGCGTTATATGGTTGTTGCAGGCGGGACACTTGATGGGACCTTCGAGAATTATCCTACACCGACTACGAATATTCCTGTCACGGACACGGCACTGCTGGTGAACTACACCTGCACTACAGTCACGGGTGGAAAAGTTATTATGCAAGGTACAGGATCGGGGATTTCTGGTGCGTACGCGAATCTGGCGGTCAATTTGCTTAATGAGCGACTCTCATATGAGTTCTATGATGAACCGGTCACATTGGTGGTAAACTCCCTCTCAGGCGGGGACGATCTCGCAGTCACCTTTAAAATGTCCGAGCAATGGTAATTATTCTTGTGAAAAAGGAACATTCGCATTTACGCGAATGTTCCTTTTTGCTAGTCATTTAAGTCTCTACGCAAGGTGAAGAGATCTTTCAGAGCCTCAGTGGACAGCTCGGTAATCCAGCCTTCCGAGCTGGAGATCACATTATCGCTGAGCTGCTGCTTATTCTCCAGCATCTCATCAATTCGTTCTTCGAGTGTGCCCAGGGCGATGAATTTATGCACCTGCACATCACGAGTCTGGCCCATGCGGTAAGCACGGTCAGTTGCTTGGTTCTCGACCGCTGGATTCCACCAGCGGTCGAAGTGGAATACGTGATTGGCTGCAGTTAAGTTCAGGCCAACTCCCCCAGCTTTGAGTGAAAGGATGAATACATTCGGCTGATCAGACGGCGATGCGTCTGGGCGTGTAGAACCATCTTCCGCAGAAGGGGCTGGTGTCTGAAACCGCTCGATCATGCGGTCGCGCGCCTGTTTGGAGGTGCTTCCGTTCAAATAAAGGACGGGTTCGCCCAGCTCCTGCTGGAGAACCGCCTGAAGCATTTTCCCCATCCCCACATATTGAGTAAAAATCAGGCAGCGCTCGTCTTCCGCGCGCAGCTCCTTAACCATGTCCAGCAGTCTTTCGAGTTTGGAGGAACGGTTAATAAGAAAGCTGGTATCCAGCTTGTTGTCCGTGTCCAGTTCAGGGATAGCTTCTTTTGTCACAAGCATCGGGTGATCGCATAGCTGCTTAAGCCCGGTCAGAGCCCCGAGAATTGCCCCTTTGCGCTCAATGCCTTCCAGCTTCTTCATCCGTTCTAACAGTCCGTTTACGGTCTGATCGTAAAGCGCGGCTTGTTCGGCTGTCAGATGAACATAGGTTTTCATTTCGTTTTTATCAGGTAGATCGAGCTGTATATTTGGGTCTTTTTTCTTACGGCGCAGCATGAAAGGTTTTACTAGGTTTTGTAGATCCGCTGTACGTTTCGCGTCGCGTTCCTTCTCAATAGCATTCGTGAATCGGTCATTAAAAGACTTGGCGCTGCCCAGATAACCTGGGGTTATAAAATCATAAATGGACCACAGCTCGGATAATCTGTTCTCTATCGGCGTCCCTGTTAAGGCGACCCGGTGTAAAGCTGGAAAACTACGTACAGCTGCGGATTGTTTGGTTTGGGCATTTTTGATATTTTGAGCTTCATCCAGGCAGATCGTCGCCCAAGTAAATTCCTTCAGCAGCTCTTGGTCAAGCGCAGCAGTCGCATAAGAGGTCAGTACCACATCGGCTTGCGAAGCTGCGCCATAGAAGAATCCCGCGTCCAGACGGCGGCTTCCGTAATGAAGCATAACATTCAACGAAGGCGCGAAGCGTTCCAGCTCCTTCTGCCAATTGCCTAACACAGAGGTCGGGCAGATGATCAATGAAGGCCAGCCTGGTGGGTCGGTCTTCCGCCGGGCTGAGCTTGCATCCGTGTTCTCTTGGATGTGTAGCAGATAGGCGATGAGCTGTACTGTTTTGCCTAGTCCCATATCATCGGCTAGACAGGCCCCCAGCCCAAAGCGGCGCAGAAAGGTCAGCCAGGCGAATCCTTCATGCTGATAGGTGCGCAGCTCCGCCTTAAGGCCTGCGGGTACGGGCGGCTTTGGCCATTCTGAGCGCTGGCCCAGCTGACCGATAAGGCTGATCAAATGCTCGTTCAGCTCTACCTCCAGACGCAGACGCGCGGCATCCTCTTGCAGCTGCTCTTCCGTAGCTTCAGCGTCTGCCTCTTCACCAGCTCCTAGCAAGTGGAGCTGAAGCACGTCTTGGAAGGACAAGCCTTGCGACTTGTCCATTCCCGCCATGGCTCTTTGGATTTGCGCCAGCAGAGCCGGATCGAGTGAGACCCATTTGCCCTTGAAGCGGACGAGCCGTTCCCCTCTTGCGACCAGCTCGGCAAATTCGGCTTCAGTGAGATCCGCGTCGCCGATGGAGATGCGCCAATCGAAATCGATGATCGAATCGAGACCGAACAGTGACTCGCCGCCGCTGCGTTTGTCTTCGCCGGAGCTGATCTTTGCGCGCAGGCGCGGCTTTTTCCGGCTGGCGGCTTCCCACCACGCCGGCAGCAGCACTTGCCAGCCTGCTTCCAGCAGCCGCTGGCTCTCGGCCGTCAAGAACCGCCAAGCGATGGCATCGCTGAGCGGTTCGGCCAGCACATCGCCGCCCGCCGCGAAGCGCTCGGGCGGCAGACTGCCGCGGAGGCGCTCCAGCCATCCCGCGGCCCGTTCATGCACATGAGCCGACCACGCGGCCGGCCACAAGCCGTACGGCTCGCCGTTATCGGCGAGCCTGATGGGAACAAGCGCGGATTCATCGCGCTTGTCCTGAAGGATCAGCTGCAGCCGCCAATAGGATTCATCCTCATCGGGCTCCAGCAGCTGTAGAGCGGGCCGGAAAGGCGCGGTGTCCGCCTTCCAGCCAATGGCGATAAGCCACGCGGCGGTATCCATGCCCGCTGCAAGTGCTCCGCTTCTATCGAAGAGAAGCGGGAATTCGCTGCGGAGGTCACCGGCCTCGGCCTCCGTGCTGTAATAGCGCTGCGATACGGCGGCAGAGAACGCCGCACGTAATCCACGGCTAAATTCGCTGCCGCCATTTAGCGCCTCAAGGGCTCCCTTAGCAGTGTCACTGTCCACTGCCACCTGCGCAAGAGCCCCTTCGTCCCAAGTCCATTGCAGCCTCCCGGCGCGGTAGGCGGAGATGTCGGGAATATACTGTTTGTGCTCCAGACATACAGCCAGAAGTGGCGCCAATTCTGTGAGCTGGGCGGCATCGCCCTCCCAGCTCCATTCGATATGCGCCAAAAGCTTCTGCTCGGCAAAGAAGGGGATGACCTGCTCAGCAGGAAGAATCACTAGCTCCACGCCTTCGCCGGCTGGCTGTACGGTTAACTCCGTACCATAAAAAGACGCCTCATGCCAGGCGAAAAGCCGCTGCTTAAGCTGCAAGCCCGGCACGAGATCTTCGCGCTCATTCATTCCAAATATCAAAGCATCGCCATACTGGCTTAATGCAAGCCGGATGGTCAGCGTGCGTAAATGCATGTTCATGGTATTAGCTTTCCTTTCCGAAGCTCCTCTTGCAGCGCTCGGAGCCTGCTATGCCTAATGGCGAAGGCAGTGAGGAACTCTTCCCAGCGTTCTTCTTGTTTCAGCTTTTTATACAGCTTGGATAATCGTTTCAATAATTTCACAGCCGCTTTGTAGCTATGTCTGTTCTTATCCAGCACGAATCTTTCGGCGGCCTGATGGTAAAAGGGCAGCAGAACCTCAGGCGCATTCTTTTCCACCGGTTGGAGGTCTTTGACACGAAATTCGGAGGGCTGTTTACCGATGGACAGCTGATAATCCATCCAGGTCTGCCATTTCTCATAGGTAATTAGCATCTCTTCATAGACTTCGCCAGAGAGAGGTAACATGGTGGCTAGTGTATCCCACATTTGCGGCTCAGCTTCAGGCAGGTGGCGAACAGCTTCTTCCCAACTGGTTGAATAGCTATTGAGATTATAGAGTCTGCTGCTCAGCAGTGGACCGATCTGAACAAGCCAACCTACCAACCGGGACCAATCCCCTGCATCCAGCAGCGGAGAGGTGAAGCTCATGAGCTCATCGGGATGGAGACCCGGGCGCTCGGCAGCCTTATTCAGTAAGTCCCAAGCCTTCTGGTCATCCATCAGATAGTAATACATGCGGCTCTGAGCTAACAGCCACGCATGTTGTGACAGGGAAGCGCCTAATTCACCTTCTGCTTGCTGCAGCTGTTCGATTTCATTCAGGTAAAGCTTAGTTCCACCTGTATTCGGATAAATCCAATTTCTCCACAGCAGATCATAGCTAAGAGAAAAAGAGGGTTGATCCCGTGAGCGATCCCGCGACTCCGTCAACATCTCGCGCCGCAGATAAGATAAAGTATCGATGACGTATGGCCATAGATCCTGCTCTTGCTCGGGGGACAGCGGAAGTGTCTTTTTTAAAAGACCTGTAATTACTTCCTGTAGCTCTGAGACTGCTACCTGTGTGTAATAACCAAGAGAAGGGGCGTAAGCGGCCTGACCGACGGATAGCGTGGAAGGCTTAGCGAGCTTTTCCAACAGATAAAGATGAGCATGCAGAGTGAACAGCTTCTCCGTTTCCGGAAGCATTTTTGGTTTGAATTTATTAATTGCAGACAAGGCCCGACTCACATATTCAGGGTTTCGGGTGGTATGGGCTAGAGGGGAGACACAGAATTCAAAATACTCCCGCCACTCCGTTATTTTTCCGCTAGCGATGCGGTTGGCCATCTCTTTCATTTGCTGCTGACGAGTTGCATCGGCTCCAATAGAAGTACTTGTTGCTGTACTTGATATTTTGGGCAAAAAGGATGCAGCTTTAGCGTTAGCCAAAACCTGTACAGATCTATTTTGTTGTTCGGCATAATTCAGCAGCACGGCAGCCATATGCTTGCAATGACCTGATACTGGACAATTACAATGACAATTGGTGAAGCCGTCGAGATCAATGGTGACGCGGTAATCCTCTCTACCTTCAACTAGAGCGTTAATCTTACGAGGCTCCGTCATGGTAAAAGGCTGCACTCGATTTTGTTTATAATATTGGAACCCCCGCTTGAGGGTAAGATCATCGAAATAATAGGCGACATTTTGGATGAGCTTACTCCACTGCGTATCGTCCATAGCATAGGTTGGTTGCATACAATTGGTCTCCTGTAACGAAAATGGTCTTTAGTTGTCTTTCATTATATCACTTCTGCTGGCTTCATCTTTAAATCGTTAAATTTTGATAGACCGTAAGGAAACTCCGTTTAAAAGCGGGCGTGGAGATGATTAGAAGCTAATGGCTTGTATTGAACGGAAGGTCTGAACATATAATAATCGTACTGCAGGTTGGGTCATGATTATATAGGTGTCATTTACGAAAGATCAAATAAAGGTCAAAATTGGTCAAATAAATAAAAAGAACTAATTTTCTCGTGTAAAATCAGTTAATTCGCCTGAATTTGAGCGATAATCAGCTTAAATCGGTTTTGTTATTCCTCAGGTAGGGGACTATAATAAGGTCATAGGTCAAATAAAGTCAAAGTCAATGAGAGGAGAATGGATAATGTTTGATATGGTTCCTTTTGGTAAACGTAGAGATGATGCTTTTGGTATGCTGGCTAAGTCCTTGAATGATGTTTTTAATGATGATTTTTTTGCACCGATTAAGAGCTCCACGATGTCCTTCAGAACAGATATTCGTGAGAGTGAGCAGGCTTACCTGATTGAAGCTGAACTTCCTGGTTTGAAAAAAGAAGAAATCGACATTGATTATGCCAGTCCTTATTTGACGATTAAAGCGGTACGTAAGGAAGAAAATGCCGAGGAGAACAAGGAACATCAGATTGTACGCAGAGAACGCCGATATGGTGAATATGTGCGCAGATTCTATGTTCAAGATATTGCAGAGGAAGAAATTCGCGCGTCTTTGAAAGATGGAGTGCTGAAGCTGGAAGTTCCCAAACGGCAAAAAATGCAAGGTAAACGCATCGAGATTCAAGACGGAGATTCTAATTCTACGGGTTCGCAGTCTGAATAAGCATAAATTAAGCGGGATGGACTTCCGCTCAGTCTTTTAGAGATGGCAGCGGGCTTTTAATATAGTGTTATGAATAGAAGGCGCATTGTAGTGGAGGATTCCGGCTATGGTGCGTCTTTTCTCGGAGTGCAATGGTGGTCAATATGAGAATAGGGATGGAAAGGAGGAAGCGCGAGTGGCTAGTAAAAGCTATTATGATGCTTTGGGCGTGGGCAAAAAAGCTACTAAACAGGAAATTAAAAAGGCTTATCAGAAGCTTGCCAAAAAGTGGCATCCCGATGTTAACAAAGCCCCTGAGGCAGAGGCGAAATTCAAAGAAGCAGCTGAAGCCTATGAAGTGCTTGGTAATGAGGATAAGCGAAAGCTCTATGATGAAGAGCTGCTTTATGGAGCTCAACGTGGCAGAGCTAGTGGAGGGGCGGCGAGTGGAACCTCCTCTTGGGGTTCAAACTTTGCTGGAAGTGGCAGTGGAAGTGGAAGCTGGAGCAGTGGGACTTATTCAACAGGAGGTTCTGGTATTTCGGAGGAAGATTTATTCGGGATGTTTTTTGGGAATCGGGGCTCGGCTGACCGGGCTGGCTTTGATTTTTTCTCGGGAAGTGGAACGGGGCGTGCGAATGGCAATCCGTGGGGCGAGGCCCGCAGTACCATGCAGGCGCAGCTGGATATTACCTTGGAGCAGGCTTATAAGGGTGCCACTGTAAGAGTACAGGTCAGCGACAAAACGGTGGATGTGAACATTCCGCCTAGATCCCACGAGGATACAATTATTAAAATTGCGGGAAACACTCCGGGTGGCGACGTGCTGCTGGCACTTCATATTCTTCCTCATGATATTTATGAGATTCGCGATGGCGACTTATATGGCATGGTTGAAATCGCTCCTTGGCAAGCGGTATTGGGCGGAGAAGTGAAGGTTCCATTACCGGGGGGCGGCGCCGTGAAATTGAAGATTCCAGCTGGAATTCAGAGCGGCAAAACGCTACGTATTCCCGGCAAGGGCTTAAAACGTGAGAATGGTGCGAATGGCGATATTTTATTTGGAATTGAGATTGTTATCCCTGAACCTATCAGCGAAGCGGAGAAAAATCTCTACCGAAAGCTGGCAGACTCCAGCCCTTTCGAAGCCAGAGCTAAACGTCAAAGCACTGGCACCCAGCGGCAGAAGGCAAAAGTGGGTAATTAATAGATAGGTAAAGAGGTAGAAGAGGTAGAGGTGAGGTGATTTCACTCGTTTGTGATCAACTCAGATTGGTGAATAAGGTGATTTGAATGCTAGTTGCAGAACAGTAACTTATTTAGCCACTAACTATAAATGAACGTTTCGCTCAAACGGTGAAAGTCGGAACTATGGTGGGAAAAGAGAGCCAAAAGTGCCTTCGAAAGTGCCTTCGAAAGTGCCAAACTGGGATCGATGGTCGAAAAGAAAGGCAAAAGTGCCTTAGAAAGCGCTGAATTAGGCTCGTTGGTCGAAAAGAGAAGCAAAAGTGCCTTAGAAAGCGCCGAATGGAGCTCGATGGTCGAAAAGAGAAGCAAAAGTGCCTTAGAAAGCGCTGAATGAGGCTCGATGGTCGAAAAGAAAGGCAAAAGTGCCTTAGAAAGTACTGGAGAGGGCTCGATGGTTGAAAAGAAAGGCAAAAGTGCCTTAGAAAGTGCCGAATTAGGCTCGTTGTGCCAAAAGAAAGGCAAAAGTGCCTTAGAAAGCGCTGAATTAGGCTCGTTGGTCGAAAAGAGAAGCAAAAGTGCCTTAGAATGCGCTGAATTAGGCTTTATGTGCGAAAAAAGAAGCAGAAGTGCCTTAGAAAATGCCGAATTGGGCACGATGTGCGAAAAGAGAAGCAAAAGTGCCTTAGAAAGCGCCGAATTGGGCTAGTTGTTCGAAAAGAACGGTAAAAATCCCACAGAATGAGAGCAAACCAGCTAGTTACTCGAAAAGAGCGGTAAAAATCCCGCAGAATGAGAGCAAACCAACTAGTTACTCGAAAAGAACGGTAAAAATCCCAAAGAATGAGAGCAAACCAGCTAGTTACTCGAAAAGAGCGGTAAAAATCCCGCAGAATGAGTGCAAACCAACTAGTTACTCGAAAAGAACGGTAAAAATCCCACAGAATGAGAGCAAACCAGCTAGTTACTCGAAATAAACGGTATAAATCCCGTAGAATGAGCGCAAACCAGTTAGTTACTCGAAAAGAACGGTAAAAATCCCGTAGAATGAGCGCAAACCAACTAGTTACTCGAAAAGAACGGTAAAAATCCCGTAGAATGAGCGCAAACCAGTTAGTTACTCGAAATCAGCGGGATAAATCCCGCTAAATTAACCTATCCCGGCCCCAATGGCCGACTTAATATAATCACTCTTAAATAGAAAGGTGAGAGAGCTATGGATTTCAATAAATTAACTCAAAAGCTGCAGGAAGCAGTAGCTGCGGCGCAGTCGCTGGCATCAGACAGCGGTCATCAGGAGATCGATAATCTCCATCTGTTAAAAGCGTTGCTTCAGCAGCAAGAAGGATTGCTGCCAAGATTGCTGCAAAAGATGAATATCCCTGTGGCTGAGCTGATGCGCAGCACAGATGAACTGCTTCAACGCAAGCCGAGCATTAGCGGGTCAGGAGCAAGCACGGTACGGCGTTACGCCTCGCAATCGCTGATTCATCTGCTGGAGCAGGCGGAGAAGGAAGCGGCGAAGATGCAGGATGAGTTTGTTTCTGTGGAACATGCTGTGCTGGCCATGGTGTCGGATTCGAACGGGGAGAATCGTGAGCTAAGGGATCTTTTTGTCCGCCGTGGACTGACCCGTGAAAAGCTGATGTCGGTGCTTGCTGAGATTCGTGGACATCAGCGGGTAACCAGCCGGGAGCCAGAAGCTACTTATGAGGTGCTGGAGAAATACGGACGTGATCTTGTAGCAGAGGTTCGCGCGGGCAAGATTGATCCAGTCATTGGTCGTGATGGTGAGATCCGCCGAGTCATCCGGATTTTGTCCCGTAAAACGAAAAATAACCCTGTGCTGATTGGTGAACCAGGTGTAGGGAAAACAGCCATTGTGGAAGGCTTGGCACACCGGATTGTACGCAAAGACGTACCGGAGGGTCTGAAGGATAAGACGATTTTTTCACTCGATATGAGTTCACTTGTGGCAGGCGCGAAGTTCCGTGGTGAATTCGAAGAACGCCTGCAGGCGGTATTGAGGGAGGTTCGCGAAAGTAACGGCCGCATTATTCTTTTTATTGATGAGCTGCATACGATTGTGGGCGCAGGTAAAACCGAAGGCTCGATGGATGCGGGCAATATGCTGAAGCCGATGTTGGCCCGGGGTGAGCTGCACTGTATCGGTGCCACAACGCTAGATGAATATCGCAAATATATAGAGAAGGACCCTGCGCTGGAGCGCCGTTTCCAACAGGTGCTCGTGAGCGAACCCGATGTAGAGGATACGATCTCCATTTTGCGTGGTCTGAAGGAGCGGTTTGAAGTCCACCACGGGGTCAAAATCCATGACAGCGCCCTAGTAGCCGCAGGGGTATTGTCCAATCGTTACATTACGGATCGATTTTTACCGGATAAGGCGATTGACCTAGTGGACGAGGCTTGCGCTATGATCCGCACTGAGATAGACTCCATGCCGGGTGAGATGGATGAAGTGACCCGCCGCCTGATGCAGATGGAGATTGAAGAAGCGGCGCTTAAAAAAGAAACCGATGACGCCAGCAAACGCCGTCTCGAAATATTGCAGCGCGAGCTCGCTGACCTGAAGGAGAAGCAGCTAGGAATGACGGCGCGCTGGGAGAAAGAGAAGTCTGCTATCCAAGGGATTCGCGACCTCAAAAAACGGCTGGAGCAAGCGCGCAAGGATCTGGTCGATGCACAGGAGGAGTATGATCTTAATAAGTCAGCCGAACTGAGCTACGGCATTATTCCTGATCTGGAGCGTCAGTTGAAAGCAGCGGAAGAAGCGGCACAGCAAGACCAGGATACAAGATTGCTACGTGAGGCTGTTACTGAAGAGGAAATCGCAGATATTGTCTCCCACTGGACCGGCGTTCCGGTTAGCCGACTGGTAGAAGGCGAGCGGGATAAGCTCCTGCGTCTGGAGGATACGTTGCATGAACGGGTAGTGGGCCAAGATGAAGCTGTCAGCTTGGTGGCCGATGCAGTGCTTCGGGCAAGAGCAGGAATCAAAGATCCGAATCGCCCGATTGGTTCATTCCTGTTCCTTGGTCCGACGGGTGTAGGGAAGACTGAGCTCGCTAAGTCGCTTGCGGTCTCTCTTTTTGACCGCGAAGATGGCATGATCCGTATAGATATGTCGGAGTATATGGAAAAGCATAGTGTCTCCCGTCTCGTCGGCGCACCTCCAGGATATGTTGGATATGAGGAAGGCGGGCAGCTCACGGAAGCTGTGCGGCGTCAGCCTTATACTGTAGTGCTGCTCGATGAAGTGGAGAAGGCGCATCCCGATGTGTTTAACATTCTGCTGCAGCTGCTTGATGATGGACGGCTGACTGATTCACAAGGCCGAATGGTTGACTTCAAGAATACAATCATCATTATGACTTCTAATATCGGTTCACCCCATCTGATTCAAGGCACCGATGAAAACGGTCAGCTCACGGAAGCTGCCAAGGATAGAGTGATGAAGGAACTGAGTGGTCATTTCCGTCCAGAGTTCCTGAACCGGGTGGATGACATTGTAATGTTCAAGCCGCTGACACTGGGTGAGATCGAGAAAATTGTGGACAAACTGGTGGATGGATTGCGTCTACGTCTGGCAGAACGGGAGATCGGGCTGGCTCTAACTGAATCGGCGGTGCGTTTTATCGCTAAGGAAGGTTTTGATCCTGTGTATGGGGCAAGACCGTTGAAAAGATTCATCCAGCGCAGCTTGGAGACACGTGTGGCACGTGCGATTATTGCTGGTGAAGCCGCAGAGGGATCAGTTATTCAGGTGGATGAATCCGGCAACGGGCTGACGGTAACCATTCTGAAGCCAGAAGTCGATGGACCACAGAGTTCTGAATTGAGTTCTGAATAAAAAAAGGCGTCCACAAAACCCTAATGGTTTTGTGAACGCCCTTTTTATTGTAAGCCTCACTCCACCCAAGGGATTAGATGAGGCTGTTCATCCAAGATCGACATATACTGCTCTTTCCAGCCGTATTTGCCGTCGGGGTCGAGGAGCATATAACGCAGATATTTTTCCAGCCGGAACTCGGCTTTGGACCAACCGAGATGCTTGAGCCGCAGGTTGCTTAGCTGATGAGACAGCTCAAAGATATTTTCCGGGAACCGCCCGCAGTGCTGTGGGGATTCATTCCATACATAGTTGAAGTCCTCTTTATAGCGAAGCAAAAAAGGGCGGTAGTTCAGATGAGAGCGCCAGTAGGTATCCTCCCTGTAATGGTTCGCGTTCCATAAATCGTAAAGGCGGAAGCAGAACAGATCGACCCCATCTGCATCCAGCAAGGTATCTATATTTTCCGCAAAGCTGGTTTCAAAGATCTCATCCGCGTCCAGACTCAGAATCCACTCGGGATTTGTCTTTAGGACTTCCTCCCACTGCTGTTTTCGCAGCTCAATTTCATTGCTGAACTTGGATTCGGTATTATGCACGAGATGAACGGGAATGCCGTCAAGTGCTTCCAGACAGACAGCTGCTGTATTGTCGGTGCTGCCGTCATCAATAATGACAGCCTCATCGATATATTTGCGGTGTTCCTTCAGAACCTGTCGCAGGAAGCGCCCGCTTTCATTTTTTACAACCATGGTAAGGGTTAGCTTGGGACGCTTTTTGGTTATAGGAGCAGCTGCAGCCTCATTGGAATTTTCCTCGATGGGTGTGGGTGCCGATTCAGCTTTTACCCCTGTTGTTTCTCTGATGAAATCTTCAACCTTGTTCAAATCACTATCTCTGTACAAATGAAGGGCAGGATAATGGGTGTCAACAAATAGCGGAATGCCAAGGGCCGCGGCACGAATGCAGAAATGGCGATCCTCGCCCCAGTATGAAATGTTCCGGATCTGATTGTAGCTCACCCCGGCTTTTATCGCATGCTGGCTAATCAATGTACAAGCGCCTAGACCTCCCACTTCATAGATTCCAGGATTGCGGAGTTTGGCTATGAATTCATGAAATCTGCGGTTGATCTCCTCGGGTTGCAGTTTTTCGCCGGGAAGTATCTCCCACTGATTGTATTCGTCATGCATCCAGACCTGCGGCTGAAACATGGTATCTGGCTGCCACTGTGTCCAAAATACCTCTGAAATAATATCTTTGTTCGTCCCTATTAGATGTCTTAGCGTATCTGGGTGGAGGATGAGGTCAGAGTCGATCAGGAACAGGTAGTCATAGTTCAGGGTTTGCGCTCGGTTAATCATGAGGTTTTTGAAGTTGGCGACTTTCCAGACTAAATCAGAATTCCAATAGTGAGTCGTATCATTGCGAATGTACGCATCGTTAAAGCCGGAGCTTTGAATAAAAATATGCTCGCCCTTGCTTTTAAATTCCTGGAGCAGCCGGCTGGATTCCTCATCATCATTGTCATCAATCAGATGGAAATCCAGTTCGATTTGCTCGATATTCAAGCGCAGCAGGGAATTCAGAAATTCCCGCAATACATTGGGCTTTTGATGGATCGGGCTGCCGATTAATACGCGTGTCTTATTCATTGCGGCCTCCTTGGGGGACTCTCCCTTTCTTCCGAGAGGTATAGGTATGTTCTCAATATATTTACAGTGAGATAGTAATAATCCTTATTTCGCAAAGTTCTTATAGTAAATGAGAAATGAGAGTTGGATAAATTGAACTTTTTAGATATATTAATTTTTATGGATCTGCTGTACAATTACCGGATAATTAGATAAGAATGCCAGCCAGATGAGCACAGGAATGAGACTATGGATAAATCACCACTAAAAGTTCAATAGTTAATCAATCTGTTACTGGCCATGAATCCTCGTGCGGATGTGTTCTGGGATGATGGAAAGGGTGTATACCGACCTCGCGAAGACTGAAGCTCATATTGGTGGCTGAACAGAGTTTAGGGGAGTAATCACGATGAAGCTGGTCAAGCAAGGTTTTTTATAACGGTCTGACTTTCCCGATACCTTTGATTATTGCGACCCTTGGCATACTGTATTCGGAAGAGTCATTTCAGGTATGGACCATGTGGATACTTTAAGGCGTGGGGATGTCATGAAAAAGGTCGAAGTTATCAGTTCCCTCAATATTACATTAATGTGAAATGCTATCCATTGTAATTCCTAGTATCCCGATATACAATATAAAAAACAAACAAAGACAATATAGACACGGGGGAGAAACTTATGCGTAGAGGATTATCTGGAGTTATTACTTTGGTTTTGTTAACATTTTTGATTAGCGCGTGCTCCGGGGGAAATAACGCCGCTTCCACAAATACAAATCAGACGCCTACGGCTACTGAAGGATCGACAGCAAGCACTGAACCAAAAGATGGTGGCAACTTAATTATTGGGGTCGCTGCAGATCCTGTCATTCTAAATCCGAACTATGCTGGTGATCGTGTCAGTCTGACGATTGACCAAGCGCTCTACGCGCCATTGTTCCAAGTGAATAACGGAGAGAAGACCTTCTACTTGGCAGACAGCCTGACACTTTCCGAAGATAACCTGACTTATACATTGAAACTGAAAAGTGGACTAACTTGGCATGACGGAGAAAAGCTTACAGCTGACGATGTCGTGTTCACGATTGATAGCATCCTCGATGAGAAGCAAAACAGCATGTTGAGAGCGAACTTATTCATCGGTGATAAACCCGTTAAGGCAGTTAAGGTGGATGATCTGACTGTAGAGTTCAAGCTTCCGCAGGTCAGCCCAGCTTTTGAAGCTACACTAGTGCAAGTATTTCCGATTCCAAAGCATATTTTTGAGAATGAGACGGATCTAGAGAAAAGCACCAAGAATGCTGCTCCGGTTGGATCTGGCCCATTTAAATTTAAAGAATACAAAGCAGGCGAATATGTTACACTCGAGAGATTTGATAACTACTTTGGCGGCAAACCACATCTTGATTCTATAACGTACCGGATTGCTAAAGATACGAATGCTGCGAATCTCGCACTTCAGAATGGTGAGATCAACATTAAGTATCTAGATCCACAGGATGTTGGAACGATTGAGGCTTCGAACAATTTCGAAATCCTTCCTTATAGTGAAGGCCGATTGTCGTACTTGTTGTTCAATGCAAACAGTGATAGAGGTGCTCTTGCTAAAAAAGAAGTTCGTCAAGCCTTGTCTCTAGCCCTAAATCGTGATGAAATCATTCAGGCTGCTTATACTTCTAACGAGTATGCAGACCCGGCGAAGTCCTTTTTGACTCCGGATGCATTGTTCTATACTAATGACGTACCTTCTTTTGATAATGATGTAGAAAAAGCCAAAGAGCTTCTGCAATCGGCAGGGGTTAGCGATCTGAAATTGAGATTGATTGTATCGAGCGGTAATAAAGCTCAGGAAGCCATTTCACTATACGTGCAGCAAAAGCTAAAGGTCATTGGCGCTGAAGTTGAACTGCAAAATATGGATGCCTCGGCATATGGCCAGAAATTCAGTGATATGAATTCAACAGATTTTGAACTTGCGATTGCAGGTTATATTATGGGTTACGATCCTGATGCTTACAGAATTTTGTATACTTCTACTGCAGACTCTAACTACTCGCATTATAATAATGCTGAAGTCGATAAGTTGTTCAATGATGGTGCAGGGGAAGCAGATGTAACTAAACGTGGTGAGATCTATAAGAAGATCCAAGAGATCATTGCTGATGATGCACCGATTTATCCAATTGCTAATACTAAGACTATTGTAGCTGTCTCCAAGAACTACGGCGGTCTAGAAGAAGCAGTCTTGAAGCCTGTCGTTATTTTTGAAGATTTATCGAAAATCTACCTTAAATAAGAACGGGAAAAAATAAGCTGGTCAATCCAGCTTATTTTTTTACCGATATAGAACTGGGAGAATATACGTATGAGACAACTTATCGTCCGAAGATTACTGCAAACCCTGCCGATGCTATTTTTTGTCTCGGTTGTGTGCTTTGCGATGATTAAGCTGGCTCCGGGGGATCCGGTACTATCCTTCGTTACGCCGAATATGCACGCGGATGATATTGAGCGCATCCGGCATAACCTTGGGCTGGATAAGCCAGCCTACATTCAATATTTTATATGGATCAAAGAAGTACTGCAGGGCAATTTCGGTTATTCCCTTGTGAATCATCAGCCTGTATTGGAGCAAATTCTAGAACGTTTACCTGCAACAGCAGGTTTGATGGGCAGTGCAATCGGCTTAGCCGTTCTGTTGGCGATCCCGATGGGTCTGCTTGCTGGAGCTAACCGGAACCGCTGGGTGGATAAACTAATTAATTTTTTATCCTATATCGGAATTTCAGTGCCTTTATTTTGGCTGGCCATCTTGCTTATGTACTTATTCGCAATTAAGCTGCACCTGCTGCCTATTATGGGGATGCGAACCATTGGTGTGGAATCAGCGGTTGATGTATTGAAGCATGGTATTTTGCCTTGCGCCGTATTGGCTTTTGGATTTCTGGCCGGTTACGTACGATACATCCGCTCTAGTACGATTGGACAGCTAAAAGAAGAATATGTGCAGATTCAATATGCTTTTGGATCCAACAAGACAACGATTCTGTTCCGTCACGTGCTTAAGCATGTACTGTTGCCAGTAATTACATTGCTCGGGATGTCGATGGGTGATCTGGTGGCGGGTGCAATTGTAACGGAGACGGTATTTTCATGGCCGGGTATTGGCTCTTTAGGGATGACTGCGGTTAAAGGGATGGATTATCCCGTAATTATGGGAATAACTTTGTTCTCTTCTTTAATGCTGATCATCGGCAATCTGGTCGCGGATATTCTATATAGCTTCGTAGACCCACGAATTAAATTAACGAGGTGACCTCATGAATCGCAGTAAATGGAAAAGTGTTGGAGATGAGCTATTTACGAATAAATTGGGTGTCGCAGCCCTCATTACTTTAATCGTCTTCACACTAGGCTCTATATTCGCTTTTTTATCCGGACATGATCCGAATGCAATGGATGTTTTGGCACGTTTGAAAGCACCCGGGGCGGATCATTGGTTTGGTACGGATGATTACGGCCGGGATTATTTTGCCCGAGCTTTGTATGGTGGCCGGGTATCTTTGCTAGTTGGTTTTGCTTCAATGATCATTGCCACGGGTATAGGTGTGACGGTGGGCGTGATCAGTGGATATTTTGGCGGATGGATTGATAATCTATTGATGCGGATGCTTGATATAGTGATGTCCATTCCATCTTTCCTCGTGCTGCTGCTGCTCAGCGTATTTCTGAAGCCGAGTGTAGGAAACATCATTTTAATCATTGCTCTATTAATGTGGATGAACATTGCCCGTGTGATCCGTGCGGAGACGATGACGATTAAGGAACGGGAATATGTACTATATGCAAAAGCTTCCGGCCAGAGCAACTTCGGAATTATCTGGCGTCATATTCTTCCGGGGCTAGTACCTGTTGTGATTGTAGGTGCGACGAATAATATTGCTTCCGCGATTATGATGGAGTCGTCCCTAAGCTTCCTTGGGTTCGGGGTACAACCTCCGAATGCCACTTGGGGCAGTATGCTTAACAATGCGCAGGGATATATCGCTCAGGCACCTTATTTGGCATTGTTCCCGGGGTTATTGATACTATTAACGGTTCTGAGCTTTAATGTTCTGGGCGATATTTTGCGGGTTGGCTTTGAACCGAAGCTGATCCGAAGATAGGAGTGTGAAGACATCATGACGGAACGGCTATTGTCTGTTGAGAATTTGAAGGTTTCCTTCCAAACTCGAGATGGAGAGAATCAGGCAGTTCGTGGCGTTAGCTTTCATATAGATGCTGGAGAAACGGTAGGGATTGTTGGTGAATCCGGAAGCGGGAAAAGTGTAACTGCGAAGGCGATTATGTCGTTGATTGCACCTCCGGGTAAAATTATCGCTGGAAATATTAATTTTCGTGGTGACAACTTATCTAACCTTTCGGAAAAAGAGTGGAGAAAACTGCGCGGTAACCGCATAGCGATGGTGTTTCAGGACCCCATGACTTCTCTTAATCCTGTGAAAAAAATTGGCCAGCAGCTTACGGAGGTCATCCGGCGGCATCGCGGCTTAAATAAGGAAGAAGCGTTTAAAGAGGCAGCAAGTATCCTGCGGCAGGTGGGCATTAATAATCCTGAGCAGCGGCTGCAGCAGTATCCGCATGAATTCAGCGGCGGGATGCGGCAGCGGGTCATGATCGCCATGGCTCTTTCTTGCCAGCCAGAGCTATTGATTGCGGATGAGCCGACAACTGCGCTTGATGTAACAATACAGGCCCAAATTCTTGATCTTTTTAAAGAGTTAAAAAATAATACCAGTACAGCTATAGCACTGATCACCCATGATTTGGGTGTAGTGGCTCAGGTATGTACACGGGTTATCGTAATGTATGGTGGACTAGTGATGGAGGAAGGTACGGTGGAGGATATTTTTTATCGCCCACAGCATCCTTACACGAAAGGTCTGCTTCGCTCCATTCCGAAACGTGACGGCAAATCACGTGAACGTCTAATTCCAATCGAAGGCACACCTCCAGATTTGTTGAATCCTCCTTCTGGCTGTCCGTTTATGGAACGTTGCCCTAATGCTTTTGCCCGTTGCAGCGAACGTCCTCCGGTAATCGAATTATCGCCCGGTCACCGTTCGATGTGCTGGTTAGCAGATGGTGTGCAGGAGACTCCAGCCGTAGCTGGCGTTGAAGGGAGTGGTTCGGTTGAGTGACAATAAGATTCTAGTGGACGTAAATAATCTCAAAAAACATTTCTCCAAAGGCAAGGATATGTGGGGACGCGATACATCGGTGCTTAAGGCAGTAGATGGCGTAAGCTTTCAGATACGACAGGGAGAGACCTTTGGGCTGGTTGGAGAGTCGGGAAGCGGCAAGTCCACGGTTGGACGCTGCTTGCTGCGCTTATATGACTACACAGACGGTGAAGTGTCTTTTGACGGGCAGCCGCTGAGCAAGCTTGGAGAGAAGCAGCTAAAACCTTTTCGCAGACGCATTCAGTCGATCTTCCAAGATCCCTATTCATCACTTAATCCAAGCTTAAGTGTGCTTGATCTGATCAGTGAGCCTATGAAAATCCACGGCATCCACGAAGGTGAAGAACGCAAAGAAGCTGTTGCGGCATTGCTGGAAAAGGTAGGTTTAAAAAGAGAACATCTCTACCGCTTTCCGCATGAATTCAGCGGTGGCCAACGCCAGCGGATTTCGATTGCCAGAGCATTGTCCGTAAGACCTGAGTTTGTCGTGTGTGATGAACCGATCTCAGCGCTGGACGTGTCTGTCCAGGCTCAGGTAGTGAACATGCTGGAGGATTTGCAGTCCGAATTCGGCTTGACCTATCTCTTTGTCGCACATGATCTGTCGATGGTACGGCATATTTCTGACCGGATCGGCGTGATGTATGGCGGTCGTCTAGTAGAGGTAGCCGAAAGTGATGAGCTGTACGAGAATCCTATTCATCCTTATACAAAGGCGCTGCTGTCTTCCATCTTGGAGACGGATCCCCGGCGGGCTAATCAGAGAATTATTTTAGACGGATATTCGCAAGAGTACGGCAGAGCTGAGACTTCCACACTACAGGAAGTAAGTCCGGGCCATTATGTTGCTTATGATTTTACGGTATGATTAGACTCTATATATAGATTGGGAGGGATCAGAATGTCAGAGAACTTAAACCGGGTAAAGTTATCCCAGTGGGATGCGTTATTGGTGGAATCACTCCGCTCCTTGGGGTGGTCTGATGAGGATATTCTTCGTAAAGTGGCAGAGGGCGATTTGCCCGTTGACGAGAGCGAATACCAATTTGATTATAAGCAGCTGACTACGTTGCAGTCAGAGCAGCCGGAGTTGTTCGGGCAAGCGGTGAAGACAGGCTATCAGATCAAATACAACACGATTCGTGGGATTCGCAGCTGGATATGGGTAGCTCTGGGCAAAGAAGCGGCTCTGGAGCTTGAGGAAGGTAAGGAAGCCGCTGAGGTGGCTTTAACCTTGGCCGAGAAGGAACGTTTGGCCTCTGTGTTATCCTTCGGTTGGCAGATCGAGAGCGATACGAAGGCAGCGGTTGGAGATACAGCTGTCTACCGGATTGCACCGATTGGACGTTAAGCTGAATAGCTACAGTAAAAAATGATTGTTGCGGGGAAGGACTCCCTGTGCACAATCGTTTTTTTTGTTATATTTCTCGCTTAAATGCTTATCTTTAATATACGCTTACCGCTGGGTAAACTACCTCATAGTGTGTAGCCTCAATCCAGCTTCCTGCCTTAAAATCTCTACCCCGGACAAGCACTTTATCGCTATACACTTCTACATAGAAGCCTTGATGCTCCAGCCAATCAAGCTGTTCAGAAGAAAGATCACAGAATTTGGGCAATCCTTGTTCTGTCTCTAGAAAAATAAAATGATAGCCATTGATCCAGTGATCATCATAGGGTCCGGACATTCCGGTCTGTGACGTATATGCCTGAAGGATCTGGAGAAGCTGGAGCATGCCGTTCAATATTATCATTGGCTGCAGCAGTTCGTGGACGAGCTTGGGGAAGAGAGTTACTTCGCAGATAAGGGAAGGTCTTAGACCGTCTACAATCACATATAGATGTACATAATTGTATATAGATCTCCATTTTTGCGGGGTGTTCCTTAAGCCGGTTCGGCTTGAGGTTCGCCCTCTTTTTTATGATAAAGAAACAAAAATAAGAAGAAAATGTAACCAATAGCAGGTGGAACTTCCATAAAATATATAGTTACATAGGGACAAGAAATGTTGTTAAGGAGATTCTGAGATTGAAAACGAAAAAGTATATGCTGCTTGTTATCATAGTTCTACTGCTAAGCCTTGCTGCTATTTTGAATACACAACGTGAACCTTCAACAATTACTATTAACGTAAATGGTCAAATGATAAAGACGATAGCTTCCAACCCAGCCTCACCTGATGATCTTATGATCCCGAAGGCAGTAGCTGAACAGGCACTAAATACACAAATCGGCTGGCAGAAATCCGGACCTCTTCCAAAAGGCATTTACTACAGAGATCAGGTGGCTGTGCTGATGTATCATCATCTTTCCGAGAAGCCTATGCCACAGTTTCCTTGGGTGTTATCGGTTGATCGGTTTGACGATCAAATGAATCTGCTGAAGCAGGAAGGTTTTCATGTGATCACCATGGCGGAATACCGCGAATTTATGCTGAATAACGGCGCAGTTCCGGACAATGCAGTGCTGCTTACCTTTGATGATGGATATGAAAGTTTTTATGAATTGGCGTTCCCCGTTTTGCAAAAATACGGATATACAGCCGTCAATTTTGTTATCGTATCTACAATTGATCACCCAGATCCGAATAGCGTGCCGAAGCTCACTTGGGAGCAAATGCGGGAAATGAAGCATGCTGGGATGGGATTTTATAGTCATACCTATGATTTGCACCATTATGGGATTGTGGATGCCGAGGGCGGGCAGCGGCCAGCTGCAAGTGCCTTGTTATATGTTGATGATGAGAACAGGAATGAGATGAATGTTGAATACTACAGCAGAGTTACACGTGATCTGGCCAAGGCGGAACAAAGGCTGAAAGAAGAATTGGGCAATACGGATTCGGCAATTGCTTTTCCTTATGGGTCCTACAATGACAGATTGCTGGCTGTTTGTGATTCGCTGGGGATTTCACTGACCTTCAAAATTGAGGATGGGATTAACACCAGAGCGGATCGGAATGCCGCACGAATTAACGGGGGAAGTGAGACACTTACCGCTGCGTTGACGCTTGATCAGATGAAGCATATCGATTTGCCCATGGAATTGACCTTGAACAACCAAAAGGTGAATATGGTAAGGAATTCTCCTGAAATGAGGAAGGGGACCTTGATGGTTCCGTTTCATCAATTATGCAAAGATCTGCATATAGATATGAAATATGATCCGAAACGCCGAATCGTTGAATTGACTCATATGGATGCAGGAGCATGAAAAGTGTCACTTTTATTGAGGATGAGATTACAAAAAGTGAGTAATTTCGTCATTTTAGGCGAATCACTAGTTGCTATAAGTGAATTCCTTACTGTAGACTATAAACAGAGTACTAATTGGTAGGCGAATGGAGAGAACTGATGGAATTGTTTAAGCGTTATTACGCAAATTTAACGGTCCGGCGTTTTTTGATTTTAGGATTGGTTGCTCTGCTGCTATTCAGCATTAGAGATATGCTTAATTTGGTACTGTTGACGTTTTTGATTGCGTATGTAATGAATAGCTTTCAAGTGCTGCTCACGAAGCGCATTAACAAATATGTAGCAGTTAACAGCAAAGTGATTATTGTTATTCTATACCTTGCCTTAATCGCTGTAGTTGTCATAACCCTCGTTAATTATCTGCCTAAGGTTTTTATACAGATTAAACAGTTAACGAATTTTTTGACCAATTTGACCCCTGAGAACATCCCGCAGAATGATATAGTGCAGTATATATTCGCCCAGCTTAAGGATTTGAACTATCAGTCGTACATGAAAGACGGTATTGAATATGTCTTGAAAATAAGCAATTGGGGCACCAGCTTTGTTTTATCAACCATTTTGAGCTTTGTATTTATACTTGAGAAGAACAGGATCGTTAGTTTCACTTCCCGCCTTAAAGAGAGCAAAATCTCTTGGTTCTATGTAGAGCTTGAGTATTTTGGCAGAAAATTCATCTCTTCTTTCGGAAAAGTGATCGAAGCACAAATTCTGATCGCGTTGTTTAATACATGCTTTACGGTGATCGGACTCTGGATTTTAGGTTTTCCTTACCTTTTCGCATTATCCATTATGATCTTCTTGCTTAGTTTAATTCCGGTTGTAGGTTTTGTTATCTCGCTAATCCCACTTTGTATTATTGGTTACAATATTGGTGGCCTAGTCATGACGATATACGTACTGGCAATGATTGCCGTACTGCATTTTGTAGAAGGCTACTTCCTAAATCCTAAACTGATGTCATCCAAAATGAATTTGCCTATGTTCTATACATTTATTGTGTTGTTATTCTCTGAGCATTATCTCGGGGTATGGGGACTGATTCTGGGGATTCCGATCTTTGTATTCTTCCTTGATATTCTGGAGATTAACAGAGAGAACAAGATAGGGACTTAGCGATTCTGTTATAAAATAAGTATTAAATATACAAAAAACGGCTAAATGGAAGATCCATTTAGCCGTTTTTTTTGTGTATGTTACAGCGTCGCTGTATGTATTCCCTTAACCGAAGGAAGTATGGACACTATCTGAAACGATGTCCCTCAGCTCCGCTTTATATGCCGCATACTGCTCGGTTGTTATGCTTCCAGCGGCTAGCCGTGAATCCAATTGATCCGTTAGCTGGGCAACCTGTAGATCGATTACAGCTTCAATATCTTGGCCTTGTTCTGATGCAATATCTTGAAGTGACTTACCGTCATATATGGCCTCGTATAGATCCTCATCCGTTGGCTGGTTAAGTACCTCCAATAATTCGTCTTGATCCGCGACCTCTGCGGTGGACCATTTTACAGGCGAACTTGCATTAGCGGTAAGACTAGTCCAAGCATTTCCGAAAGACATCACTACGACTACGGTTCCGACTATGATCACTCTTTTTATATCCATTAGAGTCCTCTTTTCTTGTTCTGCAATAACTTATCCTGCTTAAGCATCCGTCTAAAGTATCGTTTAAAATGGGTTCTAACTAGTTATATTGTAACCCGCGAAGCTGAACTGAAGCTTAAGCAATATTAAAAATAACCTAAAGATTTAACACGGCTATGATATAGCGATAATACACCGCAGGTATACTTTCCAGATGAGCTTCATTGCATATTTATGCATTGAATCACAATCAAACAAATGGGGAGTGTTCGGAGTTTTGAGAATAACAGCAAAAGCTAAACGTTTATTTTCCAGCATAATTGCCAGCAGTCTGATGTTGGGAATCATGGCTCCAGCAGGATATGCCGAAGAGCAGCAGCTGGAGACGGAGCAGACATCTTCCGAATTAGAGGCGCATTTTGATGAACAGGTTGAGCTCGACACGCTTTTAAGTCAAACGACTGTAATGGCAGATGTGTACGCGGTACCTAATAATCCAGGAGCGCTACTGATTACAGAAGTTGTTCCGGATACTAAAAATGTAAAAGGGACAGATGGAACCTCTGTAGATGGTTACGAGTTTGTTGAGGTCTACAATAATACGGACAAGCCGGTTAATTTTAAGGATTATTATTTCTTTTATAATGACAAAGATACATGGGCACCTAATGGTGATGCTGTAATACCAGCGCATGGAAATATTGTTTTCTGGATTATGAACGGCAATAATCTGAATGTTCCTGCGGAGGATTTCATCAAAAACTTTACTCCTTCTGCAGCTTTGCAGGAAGGAGTGAATCTGTTCCGGATCAACGGTGGCGGGGGGATGGCTAACACTTCTGCGCGTAATTTACAAATTAAAAGCAAAGCAGGAGATACGCTAATTGTTTCTGCTTCCTATGGAAAAGAACAGGTGAAGGAGAATAACGGGATCTTCTATCAATATTTGCAAGCAGATAGCTCCGTTATGAACCTCATGGCGAATTCGGGAATGGTTGTGGCTACGCCTGGAACCGTAGAGGCAGAACAAGTGCCTGAGCTAGTTCCTGGGAACAAGCAGCCAGTGATTGAACATACTGCACAGAGTAGTGTCGATCCAGCCGATCTCCCTATCAGTGCGAAGATTACTAATTTGGAAAGCGGGGCAGATGGATCACTACCCGTAGTGAAGCTACAGTATGGTTCTCCTTCTCAGGCGAAAGATACGGTAATCACTATGACCTCAAAAGGTGGGGATGAATATGCGGCAATGATTCCTGCGGCTGCGCTGGAAGAGCCGGAGCTGCGTTACAGCATCCGCGTTAATAATGTGACAGAGAGTTATTCTGTTCATGTGAACCTGCCGGCGTTCGATTCGAACAATGTGCCGCCGTTGTTAATCACAGAGCTGCTGCCGAATTCGACGAATGTAAAGGGAACAAGCAGCGACGCTTTTGAATTCATCGAGGTCTATAACAATACTGATGCACCAATTAACTTCAAGGACTACAAGGTCTATTATCGTTATCCCGATAAAGGTAACGCTTCTGATGTGAAGTGGCCTTCGACACCAGAGAACTTTCTGATTCCTGCACAGCAGTCCGTGGTGTTCTGGGTTATTAATAGTGCCAATAGTACGTACACTGCTAATGATTTCAATACAGAATTCAACACAAACTTAATTGAAGGCACCAATCTCTTTTTGATCAAAAGCGATGGTATGGCGAACTCTGGCCGCCGGGCAGTCGTAATCAAAAGTAACACGGAAAAGGAAATTTCCTCCGCGTATTATGATGCTGACCTCACCTACGATGGTGGAGCTAAAGGCGATGACACCAAAGAGAATAAAGCCCTTCTATATAAGTATCCAGTGAATGGGCTGAGTAAAATGCTCAAGATCAGTACGGGATCTGCCGTTCCGTCACCAGGCCAGACGGATGTAACACAACTTCCAAACACACCGATCCATGTGGAGCCGGATACAGAGAAACCAACAGTAGAAGATCTGACGGGCGTAACGGAGATTGATCAGTCGCTGGGTCTCGATTTGAAGGCTTTTGCTGATGACAATAAAGCTGTTACTTCTGTGGAAGTTAGAGTGTCTTCGGACAAGCAGCCGGAGGCTGTTAGCCACAATCTATCCCAAGACTTCAACGATAGCTTGTATCACTATAAATTGACCTCTGCGGATTTGATTGGCAGAAATGAAATCCAGTATTACTTTGTCGTTTCTGATGGAACGAATGAAACACAATCTCCAGTAATGAAAGTAAAAGTTACAGGAGGACAGGATCAATCACCCCTTCGTTTGAATGTGAAGGAGGGGCAGTTGATCAATGGCTCCGTGACCGTAAAGGGAACCTCTGCTACTGCTAAGGCTGATGCCTTAGACTTGAGCATTGACAGTAAGTTACTGGGCAATAACGAGGCATATAATGCACTTGAGAATGATGCCTACTTTGTATTTGAAGCTAAAAATGTGGACTATTATTTTAAAAATGCCATCACAATGGGACCGGAAGAACTAGGAGATGCCAGTATTCTGTATACCTTTATGGACCCGATTACTACGTATACTACATTGACTTTTCCTATTTCTTCTGCCGCTTTACAAAAGGGTACGGATAATATGATTTACATTCGGGCGGGCTCTAAATCATCTCCATTTGATCCTCGTCCTGAGGAGAATAAGGATGATTTTGAAGTGAAAAATGTTCGTCTCCTGCTGGCAGATGGGACCGAAATTTGGGATCCGGCTTATGCAGAACGTGATAAGGAAATCAAGATGGGGGACAGCGCAGGTAAGCATGAATCCCTCGGCTTCCAGTTTGATCTAAAAGCGGATTTGTTCCGTTCAAAGGCGTACAACTGGAATACTAAAGAAGCAACTGACGGAGAACATAAAGTAACGCTTACCGAAGGTGGAACGAAAGTATCATCAAACGTAATTGTCGACAACACGCCGCCATCCATCAAAGCATCCATAGAAGAAGGACAAACTTACCGTGGCAATTTTGAAATTACTGCTGAAGTTAAGGATACTTATGCGGGTGTAGATAAGGTCAGCGTGAAGCTGGATGGTAATGTTATTGAACTGCCCTATGCTACTTCATCCGGGAAGTTATCGGCTGGGGATCATACGCTTTCTATCACAGCCTTAGATAAGATCGGCAATCAGGCAGAAAAGGTAATTACATTCCATGTGCCGAATGAGAATCCATTTGCGCCACTGCTTATTTCTCCTACAAACTGGGAGACCGCTGTAGGTACTAATCCGACTTTAAAGGTTAAGGTTGAAGATCCTAATCAGGATAAGATAAACGTTACCTTCTTTAGAGGATTTAAGTACGATGCTAACCATCCGGAGCATGGCTTTGCTGGGTTTATAAATGCATCCGATACAGAACCGCCGAAACAATCCGTACCTGCGGGCGAACAAGCGCTTAGCAGTGATGACTACAGTAAAATAAGTGCGGTGGACGGAAAATATTTAATTAATGATGCTGTCGATCAATTCCCTTATCAGCGTTATGAAATTAAGCTGGATGAGTCGGTTAAGGCATCAGATCGTGTAGATATTGAATGGAAAGGGAATTCGTTGCCGGGACGTAAAGTAAGTCTCTACGCATGGAGTCCAGCTCAACAAAAATGGGTACAGCTGGATCATTTAATCGCTGGAACAGAGGATTTTGAGCTGAAATCCACGGTTACAGCTGGAGAATATGCTAATGGAAATAGCATTGCCGTAATAGTTCAGGACGAAATTGCTTCTGTGGCTAAGACAGCACCAACAGTAACACAAGATACGTATGACTTTTCTTTTGTATGGATGTCTGATACACAATATTATTCACAGAGCTACCCTTACATTTACCGTAAAAATGTAGAATGGATAGCTGACAACAAAGAGAGCTTGAACCTGAAATATGTTATTCATACAGGTGATATCGTCGATAAATCCTATCAGGAGTATGAGTGGAAGGAAGCTGACCGGGACATGAAGGTTCTGGAGGAAGCTAACATTCCTTATGGTGTACTTGCAGGTAATCATGACGTAGGCCATCAAACCGGGGATTACACGAAATTCTGGGAGTATTTTGGAGAGTGGAGATTCAAAAATATGCCGACCTTCGGTGGCTCTTATGACAACAACAGGGGCCATTACGATTTAGTGTCTGCGAACGGAACTGATTTTGTTATTGTATACATGGGCTGGGGATTGGCTGAGGAAGAAATCGAATGGATGAATGAGATTGTTGCCCGTTATCCAGAGCGTAAAGCGATTCTTTGTCTCCATGAATATTTGCTGGTTTCTAATAACCGGGCACCTATTGCGGATAAGATTTTTGAGATGGTTGTGAAACCTAACAAAAACGTAATCGCAGCACTGTCCGGCCATTATCATGATGCTGAGCTTAAGGTAGACGAGCTGGATGATAACGGTGACGGTATTCCAGACCGCAGTGTCTATCAAATGCTGGCAGATTATCAAGGTGCTGAAGAAGGAGGCCTTGGCTATATCCGTCTGCTTCAGTTCGATGTTGCTAATAACAAACTTCGCGTGAAGACTTATTCGCCTTATTTGGATGATTATAACTACTATGATGAAGACGAATATCCAGGCAAAGATGAGTTCGTTCTGGATCTGGATTTACAGCCTGTGACTAAACGTGTGGCTACCGACTATATCGGAGTCAAGGTTTACAGCGATCAGGAAATTGCGGCCAATCCACAAGTAGAGAGTGGTGCGGAGACTCAGGTCTCTTGGAGTAAGCTGAATCCGGATAGCTACTACCAATGGTATACAAAGGTTGAGGATGATCACTCCGGTAGTGTGCTTTCAGATATCTGGGGCTTTTACACTGGAAAAGAGGATGTGACGCCGACGCCAGAGGTGACACCAACACCAACACCGACACCAGAGGTAACGCCGACACCAGAGGTATCGCCATCGCCAGAAGTGACGCCGACACCAGCACCGGAGGTGACAACGGCACCTCCAGTAGTTTCACCAGTGCCAACAGTGACTCCAACGCCTACAGCCACACCTGGAACGGGAAAAGGAAACATTGAACTGGCATTAGGAAGTAATGGGATGTATACAGCTGATCCGTCAGCCTTGAAGAAACTGATAGAGGAAGCTGCTACAGGGGGAAGCCTAAAGATTAGTGCAGGCGGAGCAACCTCGGCTCAAGATCAGATTAGAATTGCTCTTGATGCAGCCGCCGTTCAACAGGCTGTCGATAAGAAGCTGAATTTGAATATTGTTTCATCTAACGTTTCTTTGAGCGTACCATCAACCTCCTTACCGGCCATCCCGGCAGGCAGTGATATGCTGTTACTAAGCATTGATACGAGTATGATATCTATACAGGCCAATGACGCTGGAATGAGTTCATCCAGAGCTAACGTTACGTTGAACCTCACTACATCAGCAGGAGGCAAAGAAACGGCTATCCACCAGCTTAAAGGTGCTGTTACGATTACCTTGACGCTGACTAAGGAACAGCTTGCTAAGCTCGATACAGATTTTGCGGGTGTCTATTATGTAAATGGCAGCACGTTGGAATACTTGGGTGGAGTGTTTAAGGATAATACCGTTACCTTCACAACAAATCACTTTTCCTCCTTTGCGGTGCTGGAATACCATAAGCAATTTAGGGATACTGCTGGTCACTGGGCAGAGTCGTATATTTCCAAGCTGACGGCTAAGCATGTGATTAAAGGGATCGACGATACGCATTATGGACCGCTAGCGAATGTAACCCGTGCAGACTTTGTTACACTGGCCGTTCGTTCTCTCGGATTGGATGAAGCAAATGGGGCTATCGTACAGAGTGCTTTTGCAGATGTATCTAAAGATGCTTATTATGCACAGTCGATAGACAAAGCTGTCCAGCTTGGATTGATCCAAGGCAGTGATGGCAAGTTCCGACCTAAAGATGCGATTACCCGTGAGGAGGCGGCAGTTGTCCTGCAGAAACTGATGCAGTATAAAGCAGGATTGCAAGCTTCCGTTGCTGCTGCTGCAAGCTTTAAGGATATGAATAGTGTATCTGAGTGGGCGAAGCAAGCGGTAATTGATTTGCAAGCTAAGGGAATCCTTGACGGTAAGGGCGACAATAACTTTGACCCTCGTGGCAAAGTGACCCGTGCTGAAATCGCAAAACTGTTATATGGAATAATTAAATTATAAGATAGGTTGGCAAACGCAGGCAGAGGTGACTCTGACCTGCTTTTTGTCTTTTTTACGTGTGGTCTCCTTTTTCTTCTATGTAAAAAGGAAATTTCCACTATTCATATGATTTTTCATATATAATATTTTTGAATTAATTTTTAATTTTCAGAATCTTTCAAAATAAAAAGGTAGAGTGCAAGGAGTGCAAGTGAAACTAGATATCTCCAATCTGCCAATTCAGGAATCGGGTAAAATATATTTACGAGTTAGAGCGTTATTTACCGGCCGTATCATCTTTTATGCAGGTTTATGATGAAGACAGCCATGTGCTTGTGCTGGAAAGTGGTCTATAAGCTTGCAAGTTGGCGGGTACCTTTGAGGGTGCTCTTTTTTTTGAATATATAAAATACTTACTTGACAGGTAGGAATAAAGGGGTATATGATATCACCAATACTTAAACAGTAATTAAATGAACAGTGAAATAATTCAACTGAGCTGATTGGACCACCAAAGGCTCCCGTACTTTTCCCTTGTCAGGGGTAGGTGCTGGGAGTCTTTTTTATGGGCTGATTGGGAGAAAGCAGAGGTAAGTAAGCCATGAACGAACAATATTGGAGACAGCTGGAGGAGACGGATTGGGCATTTCGCAAGGCGGTTCGCAGATTCGTGAAAGAGCGGGATAAGGTCACCGTAGCAGGCATCTCCTTACCAGGCATGCTGATTCTGCACAAAATCATTCGCGATGGTGAACAAAGGCTAGGAGACTTAGCGGATGAACTAGACTTCACCTCAGGTGCGATTACCGCATTGAGCGATAAGCTTGAGGCGGGTGGATATACCGTACGCAGACGTAAAGAAGGTGACCGTAGAACGGTAATGCTGGATATTACGGATAAAGGCCGCAAGCTGGCGGAGCAGAACAGCAACATCGGAGAACGATGTATTTCGCTTTTGTTTGAGGGGTTTACGGAGGAGGAATTGGCGCAGCAAAATGACTTTTATCAGCGGATCATTAGCAATCTGGAAGGATTCTCGGATATCCTGCTGAAGCTCGCCAAGGAGAATGCAGAGACCTCTCCAACCCTTGAACAGAAGCCACGCACAACCACCAAAAAAAGTAATTATCTTAGCTACTAAAAATTGAAAATAGGAGAGATGAACGATGGGACATTCAACCATTTATCCAACTGGAGCAACCGTATATAACCCTAACAAAGCCTGGAGTGGCTATACCGTATTTCAAGCTGGTGAAGAAGGTGTTGTACTGATTGATATGAACGGTAAAGAGGTGCATTTGTGGAAGGGGCTGCTTGGATTTCCGGCTAAAATCTTTCCGGGTGGTTATGTGCTGGGCAGCACAGGAAGAAGAGATCCTAAATTCGGAATACAGGATAATGTAGATCTGGTACAGGTGGACTGGGATGGGAACATCATGTGGAAATATAACAGCTATGAACATATAGAAGATCCGGGTTATGAACCCCTCTGGTATGCCCGCCAGCATCATGACTATCAGCGCGAAGGCAATCCGGTCGGATATTTTGCACCGGGGCTTGAACCCAAGGTAGACAGTGGAAAAACGCTAATTCTTGCTCATAAAAACATCTACAATCCTCAAATCTCCGACAAACAATTGCTTGATGACACGATCCTTGAGGTGGACTGGGAGGGGAATATCGTCTGGGAGTGGGCTCCAAATGAACATTTTGATGAGCTGGGCTTTGATGAAGCGGCCAAAAATGTACTATTTCGTGATCCTAACTCACGCTCTTTCGGAAATCTAGGTGGTGGTGTTGGAGACTGGCTGCATATCAATTCGGCTTCTTATGTAGGACCCAATAAGTTTTACGATGCAGCGGATGAGCGTTTCCATCCGGATAACGTGATCTGGGATGCGCGTGAAGCAAATATTATTGCGATCACGGATAAGCGTACCGGAGCCATCGTTTGGAGAATCGGTCCGGATTACTCGCTGCCAGAAGTGAAGCATATCGACTGGATCATTGGCCAGCATCATGCGCACATCATTCCGAAAGGTTTGCCGGGAGAAGGTAACTTACTTGTATTCGATAACGGGGGCTGGGGCGGTTATGGTCTTCCAAATCCATCTTCTCCTTTTGGGCAAAAAAATGCACTCCGCGACCACTCGCGAATTCTGGAGATTAATCCCGTGACCCTTGAGATTGAGTGGCAATATACAGCGGCAGAAGCAGGTTTCTCTGTCCCAACCGATTCTTATAAATTCTACAGTCCATATATCAGCTCAGCTCAACGGCTTCCGAATGGCAACACCTTAATTACAGAAGGTTCTAACGGCAGACTCTTTGAGGTTACGCCAGAACATGAACTGGTATGGGAATATATTTCGCCATTTACGGACTCCAGAAATACCAACATGGTCTATCGTTCCTACCGTGTGCCTTATGCATGGGTACCACAGCTGGAAACGCCAGTTGAACAAGCGATTGAGCCAATAGACGTAACGCAGTTCAGAGTCCCGGGGTCTGCACCTAAAGGATCGGATTCTGTGGTAAGTGTGGCGACAACCCTGCCATTTGTTGAAGGAGCTGCTTGTGTGGCGACGACGGATGAAGGCAGCAGCCGCAAGGTAAATTAACAAATTTGAGGAGATGTGTCGGTTGAAAAAATCATGGATCAGCTCAAGCTTTCTGCTCTTATCTTTATCAGTGGTTATCCTTTTATCGGGCTGCAGCTCCAAGGGCGACGCGGCTGCCTCTAATGCCGCTAAAGAGGGAGCGGCGAACAGCAAAGATGAGACATTAAAGATAAAAATTGCTGACATCAATACGAATCCCACTTTTCGGGTGGCACTAGATAACGGCATCTTTGCCAAACACGGGATTGACGCTGAACTGGTCAACTTTGGTTCCCCTGCGGAAGGTGTAAATGCCCTTTTTATTAAACAGGTGGATGTGGCTTTCGGGGCAGACTTCCCCTTGCTGAACGCAGTGGCGAAGGGCGATTATGCTATTATCGCCTCGGCGGGATTAGCGACTGATGAAGCGTCTACTGAATGGAAATTGTTCGTACAGGACGATATTCAGAAGGCTGAAGACTTGAAAGGAAAGAAGCTGAGTTTCATACGCGGCACCTTCATTCCGTACCTTTGGGATGAATATTTGAAAGAGCATAATGCTGCTCTCAGTGATGTGGAGTTAATAGGACAGGGTGCATTTGATGAAGCTTATATCGCTTTGAAGCAAGGTGCTGTGGATGGAGCATGGTTTTATGGTTCGGTTCTGAATGATAAGCTCTATGCGCTTAAAGGTGTTCATGAACTGACAGATATGTCTAAAACCACGGTTCGCTTGGGGATGGGGATTGTAACGGGAAATGATTTTGCGACTAAGAATCCGCAAGGTATAGCGAATTTCCTAGCAGCGGTGGATGAAGCCGGAGCCTATGCTCAGGCTCACCCAGATGAGGTTGCTGATCTGATGTATAAGGAAGTGAAGCAGCCTAAGGAATCAACGATAAAGGATCTGCCGAATAATCCGTGGGCACTAGGATTTACTCAAGCAGCGTATGACAGTTTGACCAAGCAAAAGAAATATATGGTCGACAACGGAATCATTGAGAAGGATTTTGATCTGGATAGCAAACTGAATCTCGAGCCGCTGGCGAAGGCATTGCCAGAAGAGGTTACGTACAAGAAATAGGGGGAGTTCAGAATGTCATTACCTGCTAAGCAGCATACCATTCATATTGAGCAGCTCCGTAAAAGCTACAGTGAACCGACTGCTGGGGACGTTCACTACATTATAAAAGATGTAGATCTCGTAATTAAAGGTGGGGAATTCTTCGTTCTGCTCGGGCCGAGTGGTTGCGGGAAATCAACACTGCTGAATATGATCGCCGGGTTTGTCTCCAAATCCGGCGGGCATCTACGGGTGGATAATGTAGAGGTGAATAAGCCCGGCAGAGATCGGGCGGTTGTGTTCCAGCAGGCGGATTCCTCCTTATTCCCTTGGTTAACCGTCCGTCAGAATGTGGAGTTCGGATTGCGGATGAAGAAAATCGCAAAGGCGGAACGGCATACAATATCGGATAGGTTCATCGGGCTTGTTGGGCTGAACGGGCATGAGGAGAAGTTCCCGAAGGAGCTGTCTGGGGGTATGAAGCAGCGTGTTCAGCTGGCTCGGGTGCTGGCAAATGATCCAGCGATTCTGCTGATGGATGAGCCATTTGGCGCACTGGATGCGATGACGCGCCGAACGATGCAGAAGGAACTGGTCAATATTTGGCGCCAGACACATAAGACGGTGATTTTTGTAACTCATGATATTCAGGAGGCGTTATTGCTGGGAGAACGAATTGGCATTATGTCAGTAGGACCGTCCTCTAATATTACGGATATTTATGACAATACACTGCCGTATCCGCGGGACGTAACCTCACCGGAATTCTACTCGTTATACAATCAAATTCAAGGTCATTTCGAAGAATAGGATAGGGTGAGACAGATGAGGAAATGGGTGGAGAAGAAGTGGGTTTCCGTAACCCTTCTATGGATTACCGCGCTCTGCGTCTGGCAGCTTGGAGCTGTAATCTATGGCCCCGATGTGATTCCCGGACCATGGAGTACACTTAAGGGCGGACGGGAGCTGCTGGAAGACGGAACCTTGCTGCAATATATAGGGATTAGCTTTTACCGGGTGCTCATTGGTTGGGTACTCGGCAGTTTACTGGCGATTCCCGTAGGACTAATCATTGGGAAGGTGAACTTGATCCGTATTTTTGCGGAGCCTTTCCTGAACTTTATCCGCTTTATCCCGCCGATTGCATTCATTACTTTGTTCCTAGTATGGTTTGGTATTGGGGAGCAGTCGAAGATTGCGTTAATTATGTACGCCACCTTTTTTATCGTGGTGCTGAATACTTTAACCGGTGTGATGTCCGTGGAAGAGGACAAAATCCGCTCAGCCCGCAGTATGGGCGCCAGTGAGTGGCAAATTCTGATTCATGTGGTTGTTCCGGCGACGATCCCTTATATTTTTACGGGTATCCGGTTAGCGATGGGCACCTCATATATGGCGATTATTGGGGCGGAAATGATTGCTTCGAACGAAGGTGTAGGTTATCTGATCTGGAATTCCCGGTTGTTTTTCCGTACGGATTGGATCTTTGTCGGGTTGTTCTGCCTTGGCTTTATGGGCTTCTTTACAGATCGGCTTTTTGGCTGGTTCGGTAAGAAGGTGCTTTACAGATACGGTGTTGTCAGTGTGGCAGCGCGTAGACGGTAGTTATATTCATACATGTAAAACTGCCTGGAAATGTCGGGCAGTTTTTTACTTGGACTGAAGTTTATACGAATATTTTTTGTCATTGTAATTAAATTGGATGGAATCCGGTGATGAGGGATTAAGAGAATAATCATTTATTTTTTCTTTGTTGCCAGTCAGAAGATTATAAATATAAACTTCGTAACTATAGCTACCATCTGCATTTCCAGGAAGTATGGAAACCGATAGATAAAGTTCTTCTTTTTCATCAACTGCATAACTATAAAATTTACCTCCAGATGAATGGAATTGAGCAATTTCTTTATTAGATGTTGGATCGTCTACTTTCATCACCCAAGCTTGTTCTCGTATCGGCTGAGCGCCATCAGTGAAAATGGAAAAGGTATGATAGAGGATATAATCATCTAATCCAAAAACGCCGCTAACCACCAGAACAGCATCGCCATCATTTAAGGGTAACGTTAATAGCTTCTTGGACTTTTCTACAGCTAGTGATTTTTCATTAGGAGAACTTAAATAGAAAGTGAATGGCTCTGTTGGAAAATAAAATGGATTTTCTTCTGTTCCAGGGGCAATGTTCATTTTTGGGGCTGGCAACCATACGATACCGGCAGAGGTTTTGACAGCGTAGTTGTATTGTTCTGTGTTCTGATCACGTAATGGGAGGGTGTAAAGATCACTATTTATTTGAATGATTTTATTACTTGTATCTGGCGTGTTATTTTTAGGAGGAGTAGCTGCATTGTTGCAAGCTGAGATAAGCAAAGTACATAGAAATAAACCTGTTACCATCTGAATTTTTGTAAACGGCATTTTTCAAGCTCCTCTGAGGGTCATTTCTTATTATGAATAAATACTACTATACATCAGTAAAGTTCTATTTTAGTGTAATTAATGTAATTATTTTCATAAAAAGAATTCTGAGGGAAACGGCGGTCATCTAAAAAAGACGACAGGTCGTTTCTTTTTATTTACAAATATTCCTATTCTCCTTAATGCCGCGAAAATAGTACACGCCTATACTGCAATTGGGTGCCTAACAGTTGGAGCATAAAGAAGCCCGCAAATAAGAAATAGGAGTGAAGGGGAAATCATGAAAAAAGGGATCAAAAATCAATTATCGATGGGTCTAATGTTATCCTTGCTCGTCCTGTTGCTTGCTGCTTGTGGAAATTCGGCTAAGGCTGAAGAAACAACGAATGGAAAGGCTGGCACCAAAGAATTAAGTCTGACTGAGATCGAGAGTAAAGCTAAAGAAGAGGGCAGTATCGTCAGTGTGGGGATGCCGGATTCCTGGGCGAACTGGAAAGATACATGGAGTGATATGAACAGTAAGTATGGTCTTACACATTCGGATACCGATATGTCGAGCGCGGAGGAAATTGCCAAGTTTGATGCGGAAAAAGACAAACCAACGGCCGACATCGGAGATGTGGGGATTGCGTTTGGCTCGGTTGCCGTTGATAAAGGGGTAACCCAGCCTTATAAAACATCCTACTGGGATGAAATCCCCGATTGGGCTAAGGATAAGGACGGGAATTGGATCGTCGGCTATCAAGGCACCATTTCTTTTCTGACTAACACTAAGCTCGTGTCGAATCCGCCGAAGAGCTGGGAAGATCTGAAGAACGGTAACTACAAAATCATCGTTGGTGATGTAACCAAGGCTGCTCAAGCGCAGATGGCTGTATTGGCCGCAGCAATTGCCTTTGGTGGCGACGAGTCGAACATTGAACCGGGGATTGCTTTTTTCGAGGATTTAGCTAAAAAAGGACGTCTCTCCAATGCAGAAGCTTCCCTTGCCAACATCGAAAAAGGGGAAGTAGAAGTTACCCTGCTGTGGGATTTCAACGCTTTGAACTATAGAGACCAGATCAACAAAGATGGCTTCGCGGTAGCTATTCCACAGGAAGGCAGTGTCGTGAGCGGGTATGCCACGATCATCAACAAATATGCGCCGCATCCTAATGCGGCGAAGCTTACACGCCAATATATCCTTAGCGATGAAGGACAGATTAATCTTGCCAAAGGTTACGCTCGTCCGATCCGTGACAGTGTAACGTTGCCGGAAGATGTTGCAGCTAAGCTGCTGCCAAAAGAAGAATATGTCAACGCTAAGCCTGTTGGTGATTACAAGGTATGGGAAGAGACGGCAAAAACCATTCCTCAATTGTGGCAGGAACGTGTGCTTGTACATTTGAATTAGTATTCATTTCTCCCCAAAAAAGAAGCAGGGCGCCTTCGTCATGATGCCGTAAGGCGCCTTTGTTCTATTCCCGCGACAAGGAGCGAGTAAGATGAAACAAAGAAGCCGCGGTGTGATTCTGGCACTTATTCCATTTGCACTAATGGTGTTAGCCTTTCAACTGGTACCTATACTATCCATGCTGACGGGAAGCTTTCGCACAGCGGACGGAACGGGATTTACGTTAGGCAATTATCTGCATGCGTTGCAAAGTGCCTATTACATGCAGGCGATTAAGAACAGTCTGCTAATCTCCATAACCTCAAGTCTGATAGGGATCATTGTCGGACTTTTTTGTGCTTATTGCATTACCCGGTTTACCCCGAGAGTACGCGATAGACTTCTGATGCTGTCGAATATGACCTCTAACTTCGCAGGTGTTCCGCTGGCTTTTGCTTATATCATTTTGCTCGGAAATAATGGGGTGTTTACACTCTTATTTAAACAGTGGGGCTGGAGTGTTTTTGCCGATTTTGATCTATATAGCTGGTCAGGTCTAATCCTGGTGTATGTATACTTTCAGGTTCCGTTAGCCTTACTGCTTTTGTACCCGTCCTTTTACGGAATTCGTGAGCAGTGGAGAGAGGCAGCGTCCTTACTGGGGGCTGGGCCTTGGCAGTTCTGGAAGACGATTGGCCTGCCTATTTTAACTCCAGCGATTTTTGGCACACTTGGAATTCTTTTTGCTAATGCAATGGGGGCTTATGCCACGGCTTACGCATTGGTTGGCGGAAATTACAATCTGTTGGCGGTACGTATCGGTTCACTGGTTGCCGGAGATGTGGTTACACAGCCACAAATGGGGAGTACGCTTGCTGTTCTGCTTGGTCTGACTACGATTTTGGCGGTTTATCTGAACCATTTAATGGTGCGGCGTGCGGAGAGGTTCGGAACGAAAGCAGTCAGTAAACCGGATGTTAAAATCAAAGCTTCCCGGCGTTTATGGACAGCTCGTGAGGAGGTAGGGCAATGAATATACGTAAAGCAGGCTTCGCTCCACGCACCTTCATGCTGCTGCTCATGGTGTATTTGCTGCTTCCTCTTTTGGCAACGGGCATTTATGCTTTTGCACAAGATTGGCAGAATACCTTGCTGCCCCGAGCTTGGACCTTGAATTGGTTTGAGGAAATGTTTGAGGATATTCGCTTTCTGGAGGCGCTTTGGACCTCGCTTTATTTATGCCTGATCAGCGTGATGCTGAGTCTGGTCGTGATGCTGCCAGCTGTTTTTGTTATCACCCTCTATTTTCCGCGCTGGGAGAGCTTTATGAAAGGTATTGTTGTTTTGCCTTATGCGGTGCCTGGTGTTGTGGCTGCGGTAGGTCTTATTCGTACCTATTCCTCTGGTCCTTTTGATATCGCTGGAACAGCGTATTTATTGGTGGGCGCATATTTTGTGGTCATCCTTCCCTATATGTATCAGGGCATTCGCAATAGTCTGTTAACGGTTAATGCCGTAGAACTGCTGCATGCTGCGGAGCTGCTTGGTGCCCGCCGAAGAACGGCCTTTGTGAATGTGATTTTGCCTAATATATGGCCTGGGGTTATCGTCTCTACACTGTTATCATTTTCAGTTCTATTCGGCGAATTTGTCCTTACGAACATGTTAGTTGGCGGACATATTCAGACGATTCAGGTATATCTATATCAAAGGGTTGGTGAAAGTGGACATTTAGCCAGCGCGATTGCGATCTCTTATTTTATGTTTATTCTAATTCTTTCGATGGTACTAATGAAGCTCGGCAAAAAGATGGGAGGGGGCGTTAAGGGATGAATGATTATCTGAAGCTGCAGGGTGTGCTCAAAATGTTCGGTGATACCTGCGTGCTAGACAATGTCGATTTGGAGATCCGTGAAGGTGAGCTTGTGACACTGCTAGGCCCTTCCGGTTGTGGAAAAAGCACATTGCTACGCTGTATAGCTGGTCTTTCAGAGCTGGATGGCGGCAGAATTCTTTTGGAAAATAAAGATCTGGGAAGTTTGCCGCCCCGTAAACGCGAGGTGGGAATGGTGTTTCAGTCTTATGCGCTATTCCCTAATCTGACAGTGAGTCAAAATATCGAGTATGGTATGAAAATGCGGGGGTTATCCAAATCAGCCCGCCATAATCGTTGCGCGGAATTGCTGGCATTGGTCGATCTGGAGGATAAACGGGATGTATATCCGCAGTCCCTCTCCGGTGGACAGCAGCAGCGGGTAGCGCTGGCTCGTTCTTTAGCGGTGCAGCCCAAAGTATTATTACTGGATGAACCTCTAAGCGCACTTGATGCCAAGATACGCAAGAACCTGCGTGCTGAAATTCGTGATATCCAAAAAAGGTTTAACATGACGACACTATTCGTGACGCATGATCAGGAGGAAGCACTGATTCTTTCTGACCGCATCTGTATTATGAACGGTGGCCGGATTGTGCAGGGTGGCACACCTGAGGGGTTGTACTCCGCACCACGAACAGAGTTCGTTGCCCGGTTTATGGGCAGCTACAATGTATTGACCCGATCAGAAGTGATGACGTTGTTCCGGGGGATAGATAGCACGAAGGACCGCTTTGCTATTCGGCCTGAGGCGGTTACGCTGCTGCATGAGAGCGCGGGATTTCATGAGGTTGCTGCCGGAGTGCAACTGGTGAATGGCATCATTAAATCTCTCTCCGTGTTGGGCAATATTATTAGGTGTACGGTAGAGGTGGAAGACATTTGCTTAACGGTTGATCTTTTAAATGACGGACGCTGGCTGAGGCTGGTGGAAGGGGCTAATGTCACCTTGGCTCTGAACCCTTCTGAGCTGCTGCATCTGGAACGAGAGGGAGCGTAATAAGATGACTGAAATGAACAATAAACTTATTGTGGTAGTATTGGACGGACTTCGATATGAGGCCGCACGTGAATACATGGGGTATATGGAGCATCTGGTGGAGCAGGGGAAAATATTATGTCACCGAGTGAAATCGGAACTGCCTAGTCTGTCACGCCCGCTTTATGAAGTGCTCTTGACGGGGACACCTGTGTCCAAAAATGGAATTACGGCTAACCATATTGTGAGACCAAGCCATGAAGAGAGCGTATTCCATCTGGCAGTGGCCGCTAATTTGCGCACAGCTGCTGTCGCCTATCATTGGGTCAGTGAGCTTTATAATTCGGCCCCTTTTGATCCGCTGGCTGATCGCCATCAGCACAATGTGATGAAGCCCATTCAGCAGGGCAGCTTTTATTTCGAGGATCACTATCCCGACAGTCATGTGTTTGCCGACGCGGTGTATTTACGGAGTGCCTATGATCCGCATTTTTTATACATTCACTCCATGAATATAGATGACGCCGGGCATCGTTATGGCGGCGAGAGTAAAGAATATGAGCTTTCAGTGCGTAATGCCGACGGTCTGCTGGCCACTGTTTTGCCTATTTGGATGGAACAGGGCTATAAGATTATGATTACGGCAGATCATGGAATGAACGCAAATGGGTACCACGGCGGGATAACCCCTTCCGAGCGAGATGTGCCATTATATACGTTTGGGGTAGATGTATTATCTTCGGAAAAAGAGGAAGAAGTGCTGCCACAGCTGCGAATGGCTCCTTTAATGTGCCACTGCTTGGGGCTGAACCCTTCGGCAGCAATGAGTAAGGAGGGCTTGCCTCCACTTGTGCAGAAGCAATCCCATGACAAATTGGAAGAACCTTTGCCGTTGGTATGAAATAAAATAATTAGCACGAGAAAAATCATATACGTGAAAGCTGGGTTTTTGTATAATCATTTGTATATTTTACCCAATTAGGAGGTTGTCTATTGAGCGCTTCTAAAGCTATGAAATGGATTACGGGTTCCTGTGAAATTATTTTGGCAATTCCAATCCTGGGTGCTGCTATTGTTATTGGCACGGGGTATTCCGTTCTGGGGTTGATGTTTATTCTACATGTGATTACATTGATTTTATCTTCAAGAGACCGTGAGTCTATCTATGGTTCAGTGCTAGGAATTATAACCTCTTTATTGGCATGGATTCCTTTTGTGGGCTGGTTCTTGCACTTAATTACTGGGATTCTGTTGATGGTGAGTGGAGGACAGAAGTCCCGTTATCCCTCGAACCATATCTATCCACAATGATGTTAAATGACTTCAATACAGCCCAATTCGGACGTTTGTCCGGTTGGGCTGTATTCATGTTATAATGAGGGCACATTTTAGCAGTAAGCACAGAGAGGAGGCGCATCCATATGGAAATAACCGCACAAGAAGTAGCAGAATGGATGGTGAAGGAGATTCGTTTTACGGGTACCTTGCATCAGACGGCGGCGATTGAATATGTAAAAGAGAATTTTGGAGAACAATTTGTATTTGTGAATGAGAACGGCAATGCCTCACTCTCCAAAGAAGTGAAGAAAGCTTTCCGGAAACTCCACGGCGGGAGAATTGCTTGGGATCGAGACGGGTTCTTGTGGGCTTGGACCTAGGTTTGGCGCTTAAAAAACATTTATAAACTGTTCAACTTATATAATTAGATAAAAAACGGACCATGCATGTACTGCAATGGCCCGTCTTTTTGCATTCCTTTTAGTTAGATATATTCTGTCATTCCCTGTTCCTTTAGAAGCTCCACGATATCTTTGACTGACTGCGCTTTGTCCTTGGGACAGATTAATAGTGCATCCCCAGTATCGGCAATGATGAACCCGTCTACACCAATGGTCGTGATCAATCTGCCATTTCCATAGATGATTGAATTATGGGTATCTATCCCTACATGATTTGCTTTTATAATGTTGCCTGCATCATCCGGAGGGAAGATTGAACCCAGTGCATCCCAGCTGCCGATATCATTCCAGCCAAATTGCCCGGAAAGCACGACAACTTCATCAGAGCGTTCTAAAATGCCGTAATCAATCGAAATATTCTGAAGCGTTGGATAGATGGCATTAATAACTTCCTCTTCCTGATCTGTACCCAAACAATCACTGATGGGCAGCATGGTTTTGTAGAGTCGAGGTAGATAACGTTTGAAATTATCAATAATGACAGAGGTCTGCCAAATAAAAATCCCACTATTCCATAGATAATTACCGGATGCCAGATAACTCTGTGCCTTCTGAAAGTTTGGTTTCTCTACAAATTCATCTACATCATATACAGCCACTGGGCTAGTCGCAATCGGCGTCTTATCAAAGGCAATATAGCCGTAGCCAGTAGATGCGAAAGTAGGCTTGATTCCGATGGTTACTATTTTGTCTGACTCCATGGCAACAGTACAGGCTTCGTCTAGTGTAAGACGGAATTGTTCCTCATCGGTTATATAGTGATCGGAGGGAAGGACGACCATTAAAGAATTGCCATGAGATTTCTCTATAGATAATGCTGCAAAAAGAATGCTAGCGGCTGTATTTCGCGCCACAGGTTCAATTAGAATATTAGCTTTTAGAACGCTGCTGTGCATAATACTCTCCAACAATACTGCTTGGGTACGATTAGTAACGATAACTGTATTCTCCTGAGGAATAATCCCTTTGAAGCGTTCAATCGTATCGTTTAGCATAATGTCGTTGCCACTAATGTTCAGCAGCTGCTTTGGGATTTCTTGTCTGGACAGGGGCCAGAACCGTGTTCCGCCCCCGCCGGCTAGGATCGTAGCATATTTATTCATGATGCATCACCAACCGGGCAATTGTGAAGGATATAATGCTCTCCGAGCCTTGGTTCAGGTTGAGCCCCGCGGCATGGATGCCGTCATAACAAGCACCAGTCTGCGGATCGATCAGAGGGATTCCCAAGGAATTATGCCCTAGATACCAGTTGTAGCATAATTCTGCCTGCGCAAGATAGGCGGGGTCCTCAAGAACAACAGCTGCTTCCCGGCAGGCCAGCAGCATCTCGCAGGCTTCAATGGGCTGTTCATCATAGGGTGCAGCCAGCCCATCGCGCAGCAGCCAGCCATGGCTGCCGATCGGTTTATAGTAACCTTTGCTGGAGAAGGTGGTGGAAGCTAGGAAATCCAGGCTTTCCTTGGCGGTCTCCCGCAGGTCTTTATTCCCGGAGATCAGGAAGGCCCGAAGCAGAGCCCAGGGCAGCATGGAATTGCCATAAGTGATGCTGTCCTCGAACCAATTCCAGCCGTGCCCCTTATAGCGGGTATATTGATTGTGCAGCCGAACCGCAATATTTTCGATCAGACTCTCAATGGTTGCCCTTGGCAGAAAGGTGGCTTCTTCGGTCGTGTTTTCAGTATGCGGGTATGGAAAAGCATAACCTAATGAGCCCGGTGCTTCGGTAAGATAACTTAGGCCGATGATGGCATAGGCTCCGGCCCGAGGTGAGCCCAAGGCCTCCAGATGCGGCAGTGCCTGATTGATCAAATACCGGCAGGTATTCATCAGGTTATCGGGCAGGGAAGCAGCATGTGACAAGGCGAACCCGAGTGCCCACAAGGTACGTCCCTGGCAATCTTCAGAACCTTTATCCTCTATAAAGGAGCGGTTATAATCCATGAAATTGCGAAAATTGCCGTCCGCTGTCTGGGAATGATAGATAAAAGAGATATACGTATGAATGAGATCGAGTGCCACGGCATCCCGGGAATTCTCGTACATTAAGACCGCAGCAATCAAGGCGCGGGCGTTATCATCGGTAGTGTAGCCCTTGGAACGGTCCGGAACCCCAAACTTGGTATGCTGAAAGATTCCTGTATCGTCCGTGATTCTGCGCATATAGCCTGGTTTAGACTGTACTGTGGTGAAGGTTTCCATTAAATCACGCTCCGATCAGCTGAAGCCGAGCTCTGGATATGGCTGTGGAACAAGGCGGCATAGATTTTGGCGATTTCGTTCCAGCGCATAGTGAGCCCGAGCTTCAACGTGCGGTCTTCCATCGTTTGCACCAGAGCAGGGCTGTTCAGCAAGCGCAAAATGCAGGCTTCCAAGGAAGCAGAATCATGAAAATCAGCCAGTAGACCGCGGCCTTCTGCCAGCATTTCCTGGGCGTAGCGGTAAGGGGTCGACACGATGACCCGGCCATAACCGACTCCGTAGGCCAGGGTGCCGCTGACGGCCTGATCCTTACCCAGATAAGGAGTCACATAGATATCTGACATGACCAAGGACTCTATTACTTCTTCTTGGGTCAGCAACTTATCGACGAATTGGACATTGTCCTGCAGGTCAAACATTTCTACCAGGTCCGTTAGTTTCTGGCGGTAAACTTCCCCGGATTCCTGCTTGACGACCGGATGGGTCTTGCCCCAGACAATGTAAAGTGCTTCGGGATGGCGCTTGACCACGCCGCGCATGGCTTCGATGCTGTATTCAATCCCTTTGCCGGGACTGAGGAAGCCGAAGGTGGAGAGGATTTTGCGGTCTGGATAACCGTATTGTGCTTTGAGGCTGGAGCGTGAAGCTGTGCTCACTTGAGGGACACCGTGATGGATGAATGTGATTTTGGAAACTGGGATCTCATAAATAGTAGATAAATCGGTAAGGGTTGATTCCGCCATCGTCACGACCTGCACGCTACGCTCGGCCAGACATCGGATGATCTGATGCTGCTTAGGGGAGGGCTTGGTCAACACTGTGTGAAAAACAACAACATACGGAATGTTTAAACGTTCGACAAAGGGCAGCAGGTATTCACCGCTTTCTCCGCCGTAGATGCCAAATTCATGTTGGATGACCAACAAATCGGTATCAGAATTGTTGAGGAAATCGGCCGTATCTATATAATCTGCGTAATTATGCTGGTCGATCTGCCGTATTACCTGCTGATCGTAAGCGTAGGTTTCATTGTTGTTTATGGCAATAATCCGGGGCGGGTTGAAGCCGGGAAGGTGGATAAGTTCATCTAGCAGATCCTGTGTGAACGTGGCGATACCGCACTCTCGCGGCAGACTGGTTCCCAAGAACACGATGTTGTGATTACGGACTGTATTTTTCATTCAAAGAGCCTCCCTAATGGTCTTGCGATTGGTCTGGATACAAAAAAAGAAAATAAAGAAGACTCTATTTTCTGAATAGGGAAAGGTATTTGGTTTTCTGAAATTAGAAATGTTGCAAATTATTTCCTAATCCCACTGTAACATGACCGTTTTATCTTGTCAATTCGATTGACGCCTTGGGGTTAGTGCGGATATATTATTGGAGGAGGTGTAGGAATGCCAGTCATACGCAGTAAACTGAGTGAGGTCATGGAGAGGCATGATCCGAAATTATCGATCCGCAAGCTTGCTAAAGAGATCAATTACCATTTTGATTCGGTACGCCGAATGTATAAGAATGAGATGGTGCAGTATCCAAGGGATCTGTTGCTAAAATTATGTGTATACTTTAATGTCCAGCCCGGCGAGCTGATTGCCATGGATGCTGAAGACAACGATTGGGTGATCGATCGTTCAAATGATTACGAGGAGGACGGCGATGACAAGGAACCCGGCACGGACAGCCACCTGTAAGCAGCTTCTGGATACATATCATGCCGGACGCGGTACAACTACTGTAAATAAACTGACGTTCACCGGTGTTGGGCACCGGGATGTCTATAATATAACCGCCCCGTTTATGTATAACGGGGAAGAGGTACTAATGGGAAGAGTTGAGGAACGGGACAGTGAGTTCTCTCAAGTCTTCTTTTTTACATGCCATGATGGGGTTTGGAGACCTCGTGCGCATACGCATACGTACAATTTACAGGATCCGTGCTGGACCCGGATCAGGGGGGAACTGATCGTAGGCGGGGTGGAAGTGATTACGGCAGCGGATGATCCGCACCGGATTGTCTCCTGGGTGACTCAGTTCTACCGGGGGTATCACATCGATTCTTTGACCCACTTTTCTTCAGGACCCGGCACGATGAAGGATATCCGGCTTATCGAGCTTGATAATGGCAGTGTAGGCGTATTTACCCGGCCACAGGGCGAGCGGGGTGGGCGAGGACAGATTGGGTTCACAGTGATTCCTTCGCTGGACGAACTAAATGAGCAGACCTTCATTGAGGCCGAGGTGCTACAGGATCAATTCGTGCCCGAAGAGTGGGGTGGAGCCAATGAAGCTCATCTGTTGCGGGGTGGAATGGTGGGCGTATTGGGCCATATTGCTTGCTTCGATAGTGCCGGAAACAAACACTATTATGCCATGGCTTTTTCGCTGAATCCTGAGACTTATAAGGCAACTCCGGTCAAAATAATAGCAGTCCGCAGTGATTTTCCGGCGGGCCCGGGCAAGCGCAAGGAACTGGAGGATGTCATCTTCAGTGGTGGCTTGAAGCGTCTTGGAGGAGGCCGGGCGGTATTGTCAGTAGGGGTGAGTGACGCAGAAGCGTATCAGATTGAAATCGCAGACCCATTTGACGAATATGAATCCTAGCATTCTTTCAATTGGTTTGACTAGATTATATGGTCATGTTACACTTAGTGTGACAAGAATTTATGGTCAAAGAGAGCGGGAAACCCAATGAATAAGTTTATTCAATTCAACACACGTAAGACTGACACCAAGTCCAACATCAATCAGGCGCGTAAGCAAGGACGTATTCCGGCTGTATTATATGGTATTGGTAAAGAGACTCTGACGTTGGAAGTGAATGAAAAAGAACTTCTGGACATTCTCAAAAAGAATCCGCGCGCAATTCTGCAAGGTAAGGTATCGGAAGAGCTAGAGGTTCCGGTCGTGGTTCAGAATATTCAGAAGGATACCCTGTCGGGCAAAATTCTGCATATTGATTTTCAACATGTAAATATGAAAAAGAGCATGGACAGCAAGGTGACTATTCATTTTGCAGGTGAAGCCGTAGGTATTAAAGCAGGCGGTACGCTTCAGGTTGAAATTTATGAAGTGGAAGTTCGCTGTATGCCTGAAGATCTTCCTACCTCCATGGAAGTGGATATCAGCGGATTGGATATTGGCGACCAATTGCTTGTCTCTGACCTGATCTTTAAGGACGGGATTGAAGTGTTGACCGAACCGTCAACCGTAATGATCCAGATCAAGACCGTGCATGAAGAAGAGGAAGAAGAAGCGGTAGTAACTCCAGCCTAAACCTATATTTTTATTAAAAAAGCAAGTTTCCAGGGAAGAGGAAACTTGCTTTTTTTGCGTTGAATCATACAGGAACTTCTCGTTGGTCCTTTGCCATAGGGGAACTACATAACGGGCAGGGCTTTGAGGTTAAATGATCCTCAGCTCCGCCCGCTTTCATGCGCGTCCAGCCAGGACAGGTATTGCTGGTACAATTCCATACTGGAACGACATGGGTTCTTGTCGCAGTTGTGCGACTGGTAGGTAAGGATCTTGTTGTCACTGTTCTGCTCACCGTAGTCGTTGCTGTGGAAGAAACGGCAGAGCGGAAGGCTGATAACATGAAGCGGGAGACCTCTGCTTTTTTGCCCCGATGCCTCGCAGGTGAACTGATAAATAGCTCTTCCCGGGCTCTAGTAACAGCTACGTAAGCCAGTCTTCGCTCCTCTTCCAGGGCAGCCAAGCTTGAACTTCCACTATTTGCAGCGGCCAGCTTGCGGTCCTTGAGCCGGTCGCCCTCGAGGGCGGAGCTATGCGGGAGAATTCCTTCAGAGGCTCCAATCAAAAAGACCACAGGAAACTCTAATCCCTTGGATTTGTGAATGGTCATAAGCGCGATCCGATTCCCTTGTTCTTTGGTGCCCGGCTGACGATTATGTTCATTACGTTCCGTAACATTATCTATGAAATCCAGAAAGGCAGGGATACTATCAAATCGCTCTGCAGACGATTCTAGTTCATCTAGCATTTCTTTTAACGTCTCACGATGCAAGGTTGCTTGATGCCGCTCATTTGCTTCGATGAAATAATCATAGAATTGCGTGCGGATCTGGCGAATCGCTTGGACTGGGGTTAACTCGCGCATATTGCGAATTAGATCCAGCCGCTCTCTAAGCTTAGTGCCCTTGAAATCCTCCATGCCGGGCATGGACAACAGATGGATTAGTGGGCCTTGCTTTGGTTGTCTGGCTTCCATTTGCCGGATGTGATTCATACCTTTTTCACGGTTCATATATAGAGTAGGCAGGATGTTCTCCATAGCCGCAAAATTCCGCCGATTCACGGAGAGACGCATATGATCCACGACCGGGGAGATTAGCCAGTGTTCGTACAGTAATTGGCCTTCTCCATAATCAATATAGGGAATATCGCGTAAAAGAAGTAATTCCAGAACGGCCCGGTTGCTGCTGGACGCTCTATATAACATGGCGAAGTCGCTATATTCTCTTTTGCCGCTCGAAACCTCGTTTAAAATATGCTCAACCATCTGCTCAGCTTCCTCGTCTGCTGTCTGCGGACGCATATACCGGGGCTGACTCCCGCTGCCTTTGGCAGCTTGCAGGGTTTTGGAACGCCGGCGCGTATTGTGCCGGATAATACCGTTGCCGAGTCCGACTATAGCTGGACCAGAACGGTAATTAATATCAAGTGTAATAACCCTTGCTCCCGGGTACAGCTTCTCGAATTCCAGAATAAATTCACTGCGTGCCCCGTTGAAGGAATAAATCGTCTGGTCATCGTCGCCAACCACCATCAGATTATGCTGCGGGTGAGCAATCATTTTGACTAACTCGTACTGCAAGGCATTGGTATCCTGAAACTCATCCACCATCACGTATAGATATCTCATCTGCAATTCCTGCAAAAGCGTAGGACGCTCCTTCAGCATCCGATAGGCGATTAAGAGGACATCGTCGAAGTCGATTTTGAAATTGTCTAGTTTCCATTGTTCGTAGATTTCCAGAATGGATTTCATTTCTTTTTCAGCGGTGGTTCCTTCAGGCAAGCCTTCTACGGTACCCATGTTCATCTTACAGGAAGAGAGCAGGGAGAGTAGCGTTTCCGGTGGATAGGCATCCTTAGGTAGCCCGAGCTCACGCATGATTTGTTTTAGCAGGATGTGCTGGCGCCGCGTCTCACTGAAAATCTCTTGCTGCAATCCTTGTCTGCGCAAGAAAAATAAGAAAAAGGAATGAAACGTGCGGGCCTGCAGCCGCGCGACGTCCGCTGGGCCTACTCCCGGTAATAGGGCGATCCGTTCGCGCATTTCAGCCGCAGCTTTACTCGAAAAAGTCAGCAATAGCAGCTGACTTGGCGAGACACCGCGCACGGACAACAAATAACCGGTTCGGCAGATCAGAACCGAGGTTTTGCCGGAGCCTGCGCCGGCCAGTGTTAGAAGCGGCCCTTTATGATGCCGTACCGCGGAAATCTGCGGACGGTTGAGCAGGATGCCGCCTTCTTCCAGCCTGCGAAAATAAGCGGAGTCCTCTTCCTCCCGCTTCACCAGTTCTTGGCTTGTCTGCGCTGAGGCCACAGCCGCTTGCGGGATCCGCTCACCAGTAGCTCCCAGCGGGATATTATGAAATAAAAGCTTATTCAATAGATTCACCTTCATTATTTCTATATAGAGTGATCTCAACAAATCTAGTTCTATGATGTTTGAGTTCATCTTAAAATTTGCCGAAAATTTAGCCAATCTACAATATACCATCCCAGGCTTTTTACTGCACAGGAAAAGTGTTGGATATTGAGCCAGTAAAAATCTGGGGATTGGTGTGGGAGTGGGACACAACGGTGGTATAAATCCCGTAGATAGGCTGGAATGTGGCTGCGTGGGCGGAATGTACGGTAAAAATTCCGTAGATAGGCTGGAATGTGGCTGCGTGGGCGGAATATGAGGCATAAATCCCGTAGATTGGGTGGGATGTGGCTGCGTGGGCGGAATGTGAGGCATAAATCCCGTAGATAGGCTGGAATGTGACTGGGTGGGCGGAATGTGCGGTATAAATCCCGTAAATAGGCTGGAATGTGACTGCGTGGGCGGAATGTGAGGCAAAAATGCCCTAGACAAAGGCAAATCCGCCTCCGTAAGCGAAAAGAGAGACATATATGCCCTAAAAAGAAGCAGAAGAGGAGCAGCGACGTGGAAGAGAGGCAAAAATGCCCTGGAAAAGGGTGAATCCGCCCCCATAAGCGAAAAGAGAAGCATATATGCCCTAGAAATGAGCAGAAGAGGAGCAGCGACGTGGAAGAGAGGCAAAAATGCCCTAAATAAGGGCGAATCCGCCTCCGTAAGCGAAAAGAGAGGCATATATGCCCTAGAAATGAGCAGAAGAGGAGCTGCGACGTAGAAGAGAGGCAAAAATGCCCTGGAAAAGGGTGAATCCGCCCCCATAAGCGAAAAGAGAAGCATATATGCCCTAGAAATGAGCAGAAGAGGAGCTGCGACGTAGAAGAGAGGCAAAAATGCCCTAGACAAAGGCGAATCCGCCTCCATAAGCGAAAAGAGAGGCATATATGCCCTAGAAATGAGCAGAAGAGGAGCTGCGACGTAGAAGAGAGGCAAAAATGCCCTAAATAAGGGCAAATCTGCCTCCGTAAGCGAAAAGAGAGGCATATATGCCCTAGAAATGAGCAGAAGAGGAGATGCGACGTAGAAGAGGGGCAAAAATGCCCTAAATAAGGGCAAATCCGCCTCCATAAGCAAAAAGAGAAGCATATATGCCCTAGAAATGAGCAGAAGAGGAGCTGCGACGTAGAAGAGAGGCAAAAATGCCCTAAATAAGGGCGAATCCGCCTCCGTAAGCGAAAAAAGAGGCATATTTGCCCCAGTAAAGGGCGCTGGGTGCAGGGCTGTTTCTATTTTTATAATATAAAAATTTCTGCCCCGCGCATCGCAGAATTGTCCAGCGCACATTTGCCACTCCCCTGAACAATTCTGTGATGCCCATTCCCTTTTCCTATCATGCTCATATCCTAAAGCAAAAACATGATATGGAGATGACCCTATGCCCTCGCCCAGTAAGGCCCGCATCAGACATGCCGTTACTATAGATGTACTGATACCCGCGATTGAAAAAGATTTACAGACCCTTCCCCATGTGATTGACGCTGTTAGAAAGCAGGTTAAGCATCCCATCGGCCGGATAATAATTGTTGCTCCCAAAAAGAAACGGATGATTGAGTTCTGCCGCACAAAAGGCTGTACCTTTATTGACGAGAATACGGTGTTGCCGATTACGAAAAAAGACATTCATTACCGCTCACGCACCTGGGAACGTTCCGGCTGGCTATTCCAACAGCTGCTGAAGCTGAATGGCGACAAGCTCTGCACAGCGGATTATTTTTTGGTCATTGATGCCGATACCGTTCTGATCACCCCCCACCATTTTCGGGCGAATGGCAAGACACTCTTTTACAGCCGGAACTGGAGCCAACCACAGTATTTTGTAACCTATAGGAAACTCATGGGCCGCAAGGTGACCGCAAAATCATCATTTGTGACCCATTACATGCTGTTTGAACGCAGTCAATTGGCTCAAATGAAAAGAGAGATAGAAGCAAAACACCAAATGCCTTGGTATCGAGCTATTTTACACAGTATGAACCGCTCCAAGCAATTTGCCTTTTCCGAATTCGAAACCTATGCCAATTACCTGTATTCGAAAAATCGCGAGGGAATGAAGATTCAAAAAGCGCGTAATAAAGGTCTCCATATGAATGCAGGACAGCTATCCAAGCAGAAAGTGAATCAGCTGGCTGAGAAGTATAGATCATTGTCTTTTCATAAACGAAAGGGGTATGTGAGAACACCGGGGGCTAAATCTAACGCAGGGGGGCGATAGGGTTGCAGATCGTACTCCTTTCAGGGGGATCGGGGAAGCGGTTGTGGCCGCTATCAAATGAGATCAGGTCAAAAGCTTTTTTAAGGCTGCTTCCAACAGAAGCTGGCGGTGTGGAGTCGATGATCGAGCGGGTATGCAGAGGGCTGGAAGAAGTAGGTTTGTTGGATTCAAGCTGCATTGTGACTCATCGCAGTCAGGTGGAGATTACTCGCAAATCCGTTGGTGCTCAAGTCCCTTTATTAGCAGAGCCGCAGAAACGGGGGACTTTTACTGCAGTAGCTCTGGCGGCGAGTTATCTGCATTCTGTGAAGGGTATGGACTCAAATGAGATCGTAGTGGTCATTCCGGTGGATTCGTATGTGGAGGCTTCTTTTTTTAAGCAGCTTCATCAATTTCCGAGTGTGCTTGCCGAATCACACGCGGACATTGCTTTAATTGGTGTTTTACCTGAATTTCCTTCTACGCAGTTCGGTTATATTCTGCCGGGTGAAGGGTCTGGGGTAGGAGGGACGTCTTTTTTAAATGTTAAACAGTTTGCAGAGAAACCGAACGAATCGACAGCCGCCGAGTTCATTTCTCAGGGAGGACTGTGGAATTGCGGCGTGTTTTCCTGCTCATTAGGGTACTTGCTCTCAAGTATGGTGGAACGGGATCTTCCCGTAGATTACATGGAATTTATGGAGCATTATGATCAATTGCCAGAACGAAGCTTTGACTATGAGGTGCTAGAACACACGCGGCGAGCGGTAGTCATCCCCTATATTGGGGTGTGGGCGGATATTGGCAGCTGGGATGCACTTGTTCCCCATTTGCAAGGAAGAGTAATTGGCAGTGGGAGTATTTCTGAGGATTCAAAAGGTACCCATTTGATCAACGAACTCACTTGTCCTGTGCATATCATTGGCGCTCCTGGTTTAATCGTGGCGTCGGGGCCAGATGGCATTTTGGTTGCTGGGATAGAGCAGGCAAAACGAATTAAGCAGAAGCTGGAGGGCCATGCAGCGAAGCCGATGATTGAAGAAAAACGCTGGGGTACCTCACGCATTTTGGATTTCTCTCGCACGGCAGCCGGTATTGAGGTTACGACCTCAAAAATAACCATTTTGGCAGGTGAGCACACCAGCTACCATTTTCATCGGCATACTAAAGAAGTTTGGTCTTTTCTTTCTGGGAATGGAGAATACCGGATGAATGGCCATCTTCATGCGGTTGCCGCCGGGGACACGGTCACGATTCCTGCTGGTACGAAGCATGGGCTGCGGGCCATTACAGCGCTCGAATTGATTATCATTGAACTGTTGGAATTTCCTGAGGTGGATGACTACGTACGAGTGTCTGCCGAATGGGAGGGGGAGGACAGCTTCCTTGATGATTTGGGATGAATGGAAAGGTAGTTCGCTTTAACCCGGAGGCTGCTATAGATATGGATAGATTGCGTGGCTGAAGTGAAATAGATGTATTCAGTGCAACTATTTCGTGGAGTAGCGAATGTCTTGCGATTTAGATGTAGTTTGTACAGTTAAAAATCGCGAATTTTTGCGTTTTGAATAGATTTGCTGAATATAAGTGTACAGAGTGCAATTAAATCCGAATTAGCGCCTAAAAGAGGGCATTTAACTGTACGAAGTACAACTAATTCTTGAGAGGGACGGGGGATGCAATAGGCAAGCCACAGTAAGCTACAGGAAAGCGATAAGTAAGCTATAGGTAAGCCACAAGTAAGCTATAGGCGTGCCACAACCTAAACCTAAAGTGTGATGGAAGCCCTCTACCTAGCAAAAATAAACCCACAAATAGCACCGTGAGCAGAACTGCCCACGGTGCTATTTGTGCATTCACTGCTTTATACAGAAATTATTCTTTAGAAATTCTATTCAAAAGATGCTCAATTCCTGCCGCGACTCCGTCTTCCTCATTACTGGTGGTGATGAATTCCGCCATTTCCTTAAGAATTGGCGCAGCGTTAGCCATAGCAATCCGGTAGCCGGCCTTCTCGAACATCGGCTGATCGTTATAACTGTCACCCATGACAGCTACATCCGCTAGCGGGATACCATAATGGTCAGCAAGCATGGTTACCCCGGAGCCTTTGTGGGCCTCTTCATGGTTAATCTCGATATTATTTACATGGGAGGCGGTAATAATTAAGCCCGGAATAGCTGCGAAGCGGGTGGAAGCTTCCTTGAGCAGCTCTCGGTTTAGAGAAAAAGCCAATGTTTTATAAATAACATTTTCCTCCTTGCTCCAAACCTCTTCCATACTCTCCACATAGGTTACCGCTGCTTGTTGAAACTGTTGATCGATCATTGCTTTCAGCAGCCAGCTGACTTCTTCAGGAACTTCTTCATCACTTAGTGCAGATAATTTCTCTAACCGTACACGTTTGTTCAGCTCTACATAAACGTTATCCTCAGTGTATACCTCGTAATACAAGTCCGGAATTTCGTTCATCCAGCGTAGAGCAGGAATGATGTCTGCTTTATTCAGCGGCGTGCTTGCCGCGAGGGTGCGATCAGATAATGTGACGACTGCGCCATTTAGACTGACTACAGGACATTCCAGATCCGCCAGCCGAAGCTGACGTTCTGCATCCATAAAGGAGCGCCCTGTAGCAATGATAACAATGTGACCTAGTTTCTGAGCTTTTATAATAGCTTCGCGGTTTTTTGGACTGATGTTTCCTTCTTCGTTCAGTAATGTTCCATCCATATCTAAAGCAATCAGCATATTGTATGAGCTCCTTTTCCAGGTAAAGTAGTACTTTTTAAGGGGATTTGAAACGTTACTTGTATCTTATCATTAATATTCTGAAAACCAAAAACCATTTTCATGCAAATGCACAATAATGAACGTCTAACAAGAGATAAGAGTTTTTACAGTATATTTTTAGAAAATAGTTCAGTCGTGGTACAATAGTTGTCAAACTAACCGACTAGCCGAATCTATCGTCAGCTTATGTTCGAGGAACGTGACCGACGGTATTTTTCCTGCGTAAGGACATCGGCAGCTGCTTATGTAAAGGGGACTATTTATGAGATCCAAAAACTTAGCCACCATGTCACTCGCCTTTATGGCATGTGGGTTTCTGATTACACTGTTTCTACCTGAAAACCTAGCCGTGATTCTACTGAGAGGTGGTTTCGAGGCCGGTTTGGTGGGGGGGATTGCCGACTGGTTCGCGGTAACGGCGCTGTTCCGCCATCCGATGGGGCTGCGTATTCCACATACCTCACTACTGCTCAAGAATCGCGATAAGATCATCCAATCACTAATCACCGCGATGGAGACTGAGCTTCTTAACAAGGAAAGCATTGAGAACAAGCTGCGTAAGTTTGGCTTTATATCAATGGGCTCCAAGCTGCTGACAAAGTTTTTTAGTAAAAAGAAGGCAAGAGTACAAATATTGGAGCAGCTTGGCGAATTCGTGTCTCGTCTTCCGGTAGAGAAGGCCGTACCCTTTCTGCAAAAGGCAGCCTCCGAATATGTTCGTGAAGCTGAGCTTGGCGTTGCGGCTGATAAAATAGTTACTAAGTTAATGAATGACGGTAAAGATGTAGCTGCTCTGGACTATGCGCTGGAAGGGGTATCTAATTGGAGCGGACGTCCTGAAACGAAAGCTATGCTGGGCAAGATCGCCAGCGAGAAATTGGCTGAAGTGAAGCTTGGCGGACTTAAAGGTATGGCTTTTCAGGCTTTTGTCGGGTTTATGGATGCAGATATGCTTGGTGAAATGCTGCAAGGTATGTTGCAGTCCGGTATCCGCGATTTTCGGGAAGAGGATAGCCCATACCGTGAAGAGATTATCCGCGAGATTCGAGTGGCCCTGTTCCAGATTGTTAATGATGAGGCTAGACTGGCTTCATTAAAAGAATGGGCACTGAATGAGCTTGAAGGCGAAGCGGCAACCGCATTTCTGCATACGCAATTGGAGAACATTCGCAGCAAAGCAATTTCTCTATTGGAGGAAGATCGGGCGGCTGGGGGACGCAAGCTGTTCACGTTATATACCCTGCTTGTACGTCGTATTGGCAAGGAACAAGAATGGATCAGTAGCTGGGAAGAGCGGATTCGCGCTTCGCTAATTGCCTTTGTAGAGGCTAACCACTACAGAATAGGTCTTTTGGTAAAAGAGAATCTGGACAGCATGGATGACGCTAGTCTAGTGAATATGCTGGAAGATAAAGTGGGTAAAGATCTGCAATGGATTCGTGTGAACGGAGCTTTATGCGGGTTTGTCGTAGGGCTTGTGCTTACAGTTATTCAATTGATTTGAATGAAACTTACCTATGTAATGTAAAATTCACAAACAAAGCAAGCAGCGATTCTCCCGTGAGGGAGGATCGCTGCTTTTTGCTGTTGCTCATGAACTGTCTGCATCGCGGAGTAATAATCCTCCTCTGAGGCTTACGGACCCATATGACGTTATTTGTTAGTTTTGACCCTTGGAACATGTTTGCGGACTCCACTGACGTTATTCCTATGGATGACGTTCATATGGGGCATTTTTCATGCCAATAGTGGTTATAGGGTCCTTTAGCTTTGCAAATGTGGAATAAAGCTGCGTTTGGAGTCAGCTGTGTCCGATAGCTACCTTGTATGTGCATATGTTACCTAGTTCAGTCGGAGATTGGTGTTTAGCTCAAGCAAGCTCCAAAAGAAAAGGGACCCAGCAGCCAGTTGATGGCTTATGGAAACCCCTACTTGTGGTGAGTCTACAATTGCATTCCACCTGCAAGAGTTCTGTACCCTTGCTGTGGTGTTGCAGAAGCTTGATACAGCTGTTCTAAATGGTTTGCTGTACGCTGCCAATTGAAGGCTTCAAGAGCGTCGGCTCTCCCTTGTGATCCGATGGTAACTGCCAATTGTGGATGGCGGGCTATACGCAGCAAATACCGGGCAAAGGGTAAAGCCTCGCGATATCGTTCTACCAGATAACCGTTATGGCCAGAGGCGACAATCTCTCGGATACCTCCATTATTAGAAGCGATAACAGGTAGACCGGAGGCCATAGCTTCTACATTAACAAGGCCGAAGGATTCATGGTTCTGGGAAGGGCATACAAAGCAGTCTGCCGCCTGATAAAGGGTGTGAATATTCTCATGAGCCACATTTCCTAGAAAAGTAACAGACACTCTCAGCCGCCGTGCAAGAAGCTTCAACTGCCGTATGTACGACGGTTTGCCTTTGCCGGCGATAACCAGATGAGCGGGGAGGTGTTTGTTTAAATGCGACATAGCACGTATTAATATAGGCACTCCTTTGCGGGGTATAACCCGACCAACGAACAAAACTGTGAAGGTCTGCGGGAGTTTGTAGAAACTACGAAGCTGTTGTTTTTCAGATATCGGCACAGGGGTAAACCGGTCAAGATCAGCTCCCAATAAGACAATATGAATCCCTGTGGTCAGTTGAGGGAAGCGGCGATCCAATCTTCGCTGTAAGGAGTGGCTGTTAGCGATGATCAGATCTGCTTTTGCTAAGGCATTTGCCACTTTATCTGTACCCGGTGTGAAGGTAAGAGAGTGCAGGAACAGAAATACCGGGATATGAGGAAGCTGCTTCTTTACAGCAGACATAAGATGGGGGCGATTATCAACCTGAATGATGTCAAAGGATTCTTTCTGAATGTATTCTAATACCGAGGTAAGATAATGGGCTGGGGTGCTTGCAGGCAATCGGATAATTCTCACCTGCTCCAATATAGTGGCAGCAGGTAATCCAGGTACCTTCCGACTTACAATGGTTACCTTATGTCTCTCCGCCAGTCTTCTGGCAATGGCCCAAATGCAGATTTCTACAGAACCGTCTCCCGGAACTGGGAACTGCTCCGGTGCAATGATACAAATGTGCATGGTTCACGCCTCCTTTTATCCGCTAATGGATATCCTCTTCCACCATATGCAACACAGTAAACAGTAGATACATCCGAAAGCGGAGAGGGCGTTTCACTCATGCCATTTGTACATTTGCAGCATAAAATACTAAGGCTTACAAAGGCCGTGATTATTTTTGAGGGACAGGGGAGAGGACAGTTGGGAAAGAAGTTAAAGTCTGCATTGACCAGCAAATGGATTAAAACCAAAGTGCTCATGCGAAGCGCTGAAATTTCACCGTTGATTCCCGAAACGATAAAATTCAGTAAAGTCAATTTGAAAGCTATGCTGCTGAAGTATGGAATGGTTTATGTTAAACCGGAATACGGTACCTATGGCAATGGTGTGATGAAGGTTGAACAGAGTAGAGAGGCTCATGGAACAGAATATAAGTACCAAAGTGGAACAAGACTCAAAACCTTTAGAACCTTTGACGCCTTCCATTTATCTTTAAAGAAAGCGACGCGTGGGCGTAGTTACCTGATTCAAAGAGGAATAGTTTTGCTAAAGCACGGGAAACACCGCTTTGATATCCGTGTGATGGTCCAGCTCAGCCCGCAGGGCAAATGGGAAACTACCGGTCTGATCGGTCGGGTAGCTGAGAAAGGTAAGATTGTTACCAACTATCATAGCGGCGGCAAACTAACTGCTATGGAAAAGCTGCTGTCTCCTTATCTGAACGAAGCTCAGCAAGCGCAAATGCTTAAGATACTGAGAAAGCTAGGCGAAGATACCGGACGTTTCTACCATAAGAAATATCCTGGGTTTAGACAGATTGGTGTCGATGTAGGATTGGATAGATCCATGACGCCTTGGATTATTGAAGTGAATACTAGTCCGGACCCGTATATTTTTAAACACCTTTCTGATAAAAGCATGTACCGCAAAGTAATGGCTTACCGCAGAGCGAATGAGAAGAAAAAGTCCGTTAAATGATCTGTTTCCTCGTATCAGCAATGACAGCAGAAATCTTTTGTTCTAATTCTATGATTTTTTGCTTGTGCGTTGCGATTTGGCGGTACCCGGAGACGAGTGAGGACAGAGACTGAGTGGTTAATGTAAGGTTTTGCTTGCGAATGGCTGCTTTGAAGTCACTCCAATCTGCGGAAATCCGTTTATTCAATGAGGTGACTACGCTTTTGTTAGATTTAATTGAGACCTGTGGGCTATCAATGCCAGACAAGGTTTTGCGGGCATAGGTTATCTTTCGGGTACGTACCTGTTTCGCTGTATTCAACTGATTCTGTCTGTCGCTAATTTCTTTGCGTGCCAACTGAACCAAGACCTTCATAGCATCACCTTGGGCTTGTAATACGGTATTCAAAGTCTTGTTTTTAAGACCCTTGGCGATCTTGATACGCTTATTAAGCGCATTGTACTGGTCGAATAAGGGCTGATAGTGCTGTTTGCAGCTCTTAACGGTAGCCTCCAGCTGAGCTACGGTTGCTAAATCAATCTCTTTAATTTGCTTACGTACTGTAATCAGTGTTTGCTCATTATTATAGTGAAGGGTTCGGATCTGCTCCTCACGGTTATTGTATTGCATCTTTAAAGTAGATAAATCATTGTACAGATTAGTCATCTTTATCCTTGTAGGACCGTCGGCAGTGGCAGCTGTTAGATCAAACTCCGCTTGAATAGAGGGTGTTAATTCAGTCGTTGCTGTAGCAAAAGCTTCCGTTGATGTGCTTAACGATAACAGGATCACCAGTAGTAGTAAGGGGAATGACTTTAGTGCGTTCATTAATTCGCTCCTCCTTTTGTCCGTTTCCCTGAAGACAACAAAAAAGCACCCGTAGCAAAGGCAAAAGCCTTTATTACGGGTGCTTCCATCGTAATAGGTCACGAACGATATATTTATTGTTAAATATAAGTTGTTTATTTGTTTACGTCAATAATTTAAATTTAAATATTTCCAATTTAAAATAATGCGCTAGACATTTCTTTCCCCAGTTCTCTTATCGTATACTGACATAAGAAGGTATGAGAGCTTTAGCACTAGCAACAAAGGAGGTCTGGCTTAAATGGGCAGCTCGGTAGAATTTAACGCAATTCTGGATCATGCATTTATGAGGTCTCCAGAAGGAATGGCCGTACTGTTTTCGAATAACGGCGATTTCAACTGGATAAAAGTCAATCCGGCTTTTTGCAATCTACTTGGCTTTACGGAGGCCGAGTTTCTTGCCGGGGCTCTTTTTACAGAATCGGAAAATAGAGAGGCACATTCAAAAGAGCTCTCCTATAGATTAGTAATGGACGAGCTTCAGAAATCGCCAGCGGGCAGCTGGAAGAAGGAACATTGTTTTTTAAATAAAGAAGGTCAACCCGTGTGCCTGTCTCTCATGTTCTCTGGATTAGGAGCAGAAGAAGGACAAGCCCCTTTGTATATTATAGTATACGCCGAGGATATTACGGAACTAAAGATCGCAGCTCAGGAAACGGTGGATCATCGGGATCAGCAGCAGCAAATGGAAGAACAAATTCGTCAAAGTGAACGCAATTATAGATTGATGTCTGAGAATTCGCTGGATTTAATCTCGCGTCATGCGATCAAAGACAGTGTTTTCTTATATTGTTCTTCGGCTAGCCGTACCCTGCTTGGTTATGAACCTGAAGAGATGGTTGGGACAAGCGCATATAATTATCTTCACCCCGATGATCTAGTTATGATGCAAGGTTTAATGGAGCAGAGCCTCAGCTCTGGCGTTATTCCGGCTGTAGCTTACCGCTACCGCCATAAGAACGGCACCTATGTCTGGTTCGAGTCGAGCAGTCGTTATACCTATGATGATGAGGGAAATATCATGGAGATTATAGCGATTGGACGGGAAATTACGGAGCGTAAGCAGTTCGAGTTCAAGCTTAAGGAGAGCGAGCAACGGTATAAATCATTGTTCGAATACAATCCATCTGCTGTGTACTCTATGAATTTGCATGGAGATTATTTGACCGCCAATGCGAATTTGGAGAAGTTGACCGGGTATTCGCTGGAGGAACTGATCGGAATGTACTTTGGCCCCATTGTGCATGAGAAGGACATAGAGAAGACGTTGTATCATTTTAACTTAGCCGCCCAAGGTTATCCTCAAAGCTATGATCTAACGCTTATTCATAAAGACGGACACTTTGTAGAAATTAATACTACCAATATTCCGATCATTGTAGATGACCAAGTAGTGGGTGTGTATGGGATTTCCCGTGATATTACAGAGCGCATCCGTTATACAGAACAAATTGAGAAGCTTAGCAATGAGTATACCCTTATTTTAAATGCGGTTTCAGAAGGCATCTTTGGACTCGATATGGAGGAGAAGGTGACGTTCATTAACCCTGCTGGTTTGCAAATGCTGGACTATGAACATGATGAAATTATGGGCCATCCTTATTTGGATCATATTCAGCAAATAGCGCTTGATGGGAGCCATTATCGGCCGCAGGAATCTCCACTGATGAAGGCTATTAAGTCAGGTGTATCTTATCAGAGTAATGATGCGGTCTTGTGGCGTAAGGACGGTTCTAGCTTTCTTGCGGAATACCAGGTAACCCCTCTGTTTGATAAGGGGGAGCCGAAAGGTGTTGTTGTAGTGTTCCGGGACATCACGGATGAGAAGGAAATTATTCGTGCGAAGGAATCTGCGGAAAAAGCAGACCAGGCTAAGTCTGAGTTCTTAGCTATTATGAGCCATGAAATCCGTACACCGATGAACGGAATTGTAGGGATGACGGATCTCCTGGCGGAAACGGAGCTTGATGAAGAACAGCTTGGATATACAGACATTATTAAGGAGAGCAGCAGCTCGCTCCTATCTATTTTGAATGAAATACTGGATTACAGCAAAATTGAAGCCGGAAAAATGATGATTGTAAATGAGCCCGTGCAGCTTCAAGCCGTATTGGACAGCGTAATCGATCTATTTACAGCTAAGGCTTTGGAGAAAAATATTCAGTTATCATGCAGCATGGCACCTGGAGTGCCGCCACTGATTATGGGCGATGCCGGGCGGTTGCGTCAGGTATTGGTCAATCTGGTCAGCAATGCAATCAAGTTTACAGATCGGGGCAGCATCAGTATTTACGTAGAGCAGAAGCTGTCCGCAGATCAAAAGAAATTAACTTTGAAATTTAATGTTAGAGATACGGGGATCGGCATTCCTATTGAGAAGCAGCATCGGCTGTTTCAGTCCTTCTATCAGCTGCATTCCTCGTTTAATCGCAAATATGGAGGGACCGGATTGGGGCTGGCGATTTGTAAAAAGCTCGTTGAGCTGATGGGTGGAGCCATCGCTGTAGAGAGCAGTGAAGGAGAGGGCTCTAATTTCTATTTCACGCTGCAGATCCATCCTGATAGTAAAGCTGAGATAGATGTGGAAGATACAGTGCAGACAGAAGAACGGGAGACAACTATGTTAGGGGCAGCAGCTGCAGAAGGAGAATTGGATGCCGGTGCAAATGTAATTCTACTTCCGGAGGCGACTCCACATATTACTCCTAAGTCTAGCCCTTTAAGAGGGGATCTATCCGAATGAAGTATAGACAGCCTCGTATTAGTAAGAAACTGCCTGCGGAGCCATATACACAGTGGGAGGTTGGGGTCAAATCCCCGTCCTCTGCGTGTGGCCCAGCTACGATGGCAGCGTTAACGGAGTATTGGAACACCCATACAGGAGCGGACTTTATTCGGGGGAAAGGTCATTTTCCTTCCAAAGCCGCTCATATTAATTACATATACAGCCATCACGGCGGAAGACCTTGGGGGATGGGTGTGCGCCGTTTTACCAAAGGACTGAAGAACTATATCCATTCAGCGACTTTACCGAAGGATCAGCAAAAGTTACTTATTACTACGTTTAATGATTTTGAAGTATATAAAGCAGAGATTGATGCAGGCCGGCCTGTGGCTGTTAAATTTGATAAGTGGTTTCGTTTGCGGTGGAGAGGCAAGTTTACTTACGATTACCATTGGGTACTAGGTATAGGATATGAGGGATTTGATGATGGAGAGCGTCCTACCCTGATTGTTCACGATAATGGTGTGCGGTACAAGGACGGTAGAGTCACTCTAGGGAAAGAACGGCGTATTCCGTATTTTGCAAATAAAGACATTATTACGATGGTCGGGCTAGATATTGCAGATGCATCGAGGTAGAGGGATTGTCCTGACAAAATAGCTTGAAAAATTTGAGTCCAAACGTTTGCACTACTTAGACGATCATACTATAATCCAGTTAATAACTGGAAAAGGGGATAGGTGCTTTGTCCGTACAAAGGGAAATGAAGGAACCCATTTATTATGGGGATCCTGCGGCTACTAGAGGGGTTTCCGTGTTTGCTCAGGAGTTTGATCAGTTATTCAGCTATGATGGGGACGATCTCGGCCTGACATACTCTCCGGGGAGTTCAGCTTTTTGTTTGTGGGCGCCCACCGCTCAAGAAGCGGAGCTGGTACTCTATAATTCATGGCAGGGAGCAGCAGAGTGTAAGTATTCTATGATCCGTGATGTCCGGGGAACGTGGAGAATTACAGTTGACGGTGATTTAGATGGCAAGTTCTATACCTACCGAGTACGTCTTGGAGAACAGTGGAATGAGGCGGTTGATCCTTATGCACGTGCTGTAGGAGTGAACGGTGATAGGGGAGCTATTTTAGATTTACGCAAAACAGATCCTGAACGGTGGACGGAAGATAAGCCACCCTTGGATGATCCTGTGGATGCCATTATTTATGAGCTTCATTTGCGTGACTTATCCATTCATCCAGCAAGCGGTATGACCCATAAAGGACAATATCTTGCTTTGGCGGAAGAAGGAACCCGCGGACCGGAGGGTATTCTCACTGGACTCGATCATATCGCGAACCTCGGTGTAACCCATGTGCAGCTATTGCCTGTTTATGATTATTCTACAGAGAGTGTAGATGAGACGAGGCTGGATGAACCGCATTATAACTGGGGTTATGATCCGAAGAATTATAATGTGCCAGAAGGCTCCTATGCTACAGATCCTTATGTGCCAGGAGTGCGTATCCGCGAACTAAAAACATTGATTCAAGCACTACATGATCGGGGTCTCCGCGTCATTATGGATGTGGTTTACAACCATGTGTACGATGGCTACCGCGTGAATTTCACCAAGCTGGTTCCCGGCTATTATTTGCGTTACAAGCAAGACGGAAGCCTGTCGGATGGCTCTGGCTGCGGGAATGACGTGGCTTCAGAACGATTGATGATGTCCAGCTTCATCGTGGAATCCGTAGTTTATTGGGCCAAAGAATACCATATCGATGGTTTTCGTTTTGACCTGATGGGCTTGATTGACCTCGACACGATGGAGGAAATCCGGCGTCGTCTGGATGGGATTGACCCGTCTATCATGACGATTGGTGAAGGTTGGATGATGGGGACAGAGTTGCCGATGGAGCGGCTCGCTCATCAGAAGAATGCTGCGCTTCTGCCGGGAATCGGACATTTTAATGATGATTTCCGGGATGCAATTAAAGGGAATATTTTTCTGCAAGATCAACCGGGCTTCATCAGCGGAATGATGGGACTGGAGCTTGCGATAAAGGCAGGGGTCGCGGGAGGCATTGCTTTTGCCCCAGGCATTGGACAATTTGCCGTGGAGCCTCAGCAAACCGTCAATTATGTGGAATGTCATGATAATCATACGTTATGGGATAAGATATTACTGTCCACACAAGGGCAGACGGACAAACAGCGCCAATCTATGCATAGGTTAGCTTCTGCTATAGTATTCATGAGTCAGGGAATCCCCTTTGTCCATGCGGGTCAGGAATTTATGCGCACGAAAAACGGGGTAGAGAACAGCTATAAATCCTCGGTAAAGATCAACCAATTGGATTGGGAGCTGTGCGCCGCGCATCAGGACGATGTGGATTATCTGAAGCAGCTAATTGCCTTGCGTAAAGCGCATCCGGCTTTCCGTATGCGAACGGCAGATGACATTCGGAATCATCTAGTATTTGAAAAAGCACCGGTAAGTTCGGTAGCGTATACATTGCGTGGCCATGCTGGAGGCGATGCGGCGAAGCATATCTATGTGCTTTTTAATGCTAATGTAGAACAGACGGCTTTGGTTCTGCCACAGCTTGGTGCATGGAAAACAGTTTTTGGAGCCGATCTTGTGCAGAATCTGACGGGTAATAAGCTAACTGTAAGCGGGATTGGAATGGTAGTGTTGACGGTGGAGTAGATGTTTTTTTACAGATAATCCTTCAAAAGCATGCAGTGTATTGTGCTCAATGAGTGCAGTACACTGCGTGCTTTTTTGTGTGGAACTTTCTTTTGAATGGATGCTCTTATTTTACATAAAAAGGTGACATTACTCATTTTCGTTAAAGATCTAGGATGCTAATATTAAGGCATTTACTTTGGCGCTTTAGAGTGGCATAACAGCAGAAAGTGACAGAGAGTACTTTTCTTTGGTGAGAGGATGAAAGAGATGGGGAAAGCAACCGGATTTTTAGAGTTTGAACGACAGACACCCTCCCAGTGTGAGGCGTTGGAGCGAATTAAGAATTGGAATGAATTCTCGATACCTATGGATGAAGAAAAGCTGCGCGAGCAAGGGGCGCGTTGTATGGATTGCGGTACGCCATTTTGTCATGTAGGACGTCTGTTGTCTGGTATGGCTTCCGGCTGCCCTTTGCACAACTTGATTCCTGAATGGAACGATATGGTCTATCGTGGAAATTGGGAGATAGCGCTGAAACGTCTGCATAAGACTAACAACTTTCCTGAATTTACAGGCCGTGTCTGTCCCGCTCCTTGTGAAGGCTCTTGTACGGTAGGGATGAATGGCAAACCTGTCACCATTAAATCTATTGAGAAGTCGATTGTAGATAGAGGTTTTGCGGAAGGTTGGATTGTGCCTGAGCCGCCGCTTCATCGCACGGGTAAAAAGGTAGCTGTAGTGGGTTCGGGTCCGGCAGGGCTTGCCTGTGCGGCACAGCTTAATAAGGCTGGACATACGGTGACTGTGTATGAACGGGCGGACCGGATTGGTGGTCTGCTTACCTATGGTATTCCCAACATGAAGCTGGATAAAAAGACTGTGCAGCGCCGGGTGGATCTGCTTGCGGCTGAGGGCATTACCTTCGTAACTCGAACAGAGATTGGCCGAGATCTCCCAGCTTCACAGCTCAAGGCAGAGCACGATGCTGTAGTACTGTGTGGTGGATCTACACAGGCACGTGATCTGCCGATAGAAGGACGCGATCTGCGTGGGATTCATCAAGCTATGGAGTTTTTAACGCTGAATACAAAGAGCCTGCTGGATTCAGGGCTTGCCGATGGGGAATATTTATCAGCAGCAGGTAAGGATGTAGTTGTAATCGGCGGTGGGGATACTGGAACAGACTGTGTAGCCACTTCTATCCGTCACGGCTGCCGCAGTGTGACTCAGCTTGAGATTATGCCACAGGCGCCGCTGACCCGTCAGTCTAACAATCCTTGGCCGGAATGGCCAAAGGTGCTTAAAGTGGACTATGGCCAGCAGGAGGCCGCTTCATTGTATCAAGAAGATCCACGCCGTTATCTGGTTTCGACGAAACGGTTTGTCGGCGATGAGGGCGGGCAAGTGCAGGAGCTGCGTACAGTGCGCATTGAATGGACTCGTAATGAACAGGGACGAATGGTACCGGTCGAAGTGCCGGGCAGTGAGGAGACCCTGCAAGCGCAGCTGGTATTGCTGGCATTGGGATTCACAGGACCCGAAGAAACTGTACTGGGCGAGCTTGGGGTGGAACGCGATGAGCGGGGGAACGCCAAAGCAGAGTTCGGAGCACAAGCAACCAATGTAGAAGGTGTGTTCACAGCAGGCGATATGCGGCGCGGGCAAAGCCTTGTAGTCTGGGCTATTGACGAAGGGCGTCAGACTGCGCGCGAAGTAGACCGCTTTTTGATGGGATCCTCGAATTTGCCTTGAGTGTTAAGATATAGCGGGCAGGGCGTTCCTTTGGGAACGTCCGCTTTGCGTTGTGGTATGTTCAAGGTTAAGATTATTGTCTAAGCGCATATTTACTTAAGTTAAGTTGAAAAGGAGAATACATGATGAAGTTAATGTTTATTTCCGACATTCACGGATCTTTATTTTGGCTGGAACGGGCTTTGGAAAAGGCAGAAGAAGAGCAGCCGGACAGTCTTATTATTCTAGGAGACTTTTTATATCATGGTCCAAGAAATCCGCTGCCGAAGGAATATAACCCACAAGAGGTTGCTAATAAGCTTAATGCATATAACAAAAACAAGCCGATAACCGCAGTACGTGGGAACTGTGACGCCGAGGTAGACCAAATGCTGCTGGAATTCCCGATGATGGGCGATTATGTATTGCTTTTGCACGAAGGCAGACGGATTTACGCTACACATGGTCATGGCTTTAGCATTGAGCATTTGCCGGCGCTTTCCGAGAAGGATATTTTTATTCAGGGACATACCCATATACCAGTTGCCGATGTAAAAGAGGGAGTGTATGTGCTGAATCCCGGCTCCATATCGCTGCCTAAAGAGAATAATCCGAATTCCTATGCTGTTCTAGAGGGTGGGGAATTTATCGTTAAGGATTTTGAAGGCAATGTGGTAAAAAAGATTACCGTATAGTGAGAGGGATCGTTTAAAGAAACTCCTGAAGATTGAGAGATTGAATAAGGGAGACAATGCCAAAGGACAACATTACCAATCCGGACAGTCTGTTGAACATGAGTTGTTTCGAACGTCCTGACATTATGTTGTTTCTGAACAAGGCGGTGCTCCCTGTCAAACCCATCCACCATAATGCGGAACCCAGAAAGACGCCGCTAACTAGAAACGGCATATTGGAGCTGCTATGAGACAGAAGGACGCCAGATGCGCTGAATACGCCAAGGGAAAAAATAATCGTCATGGGATTGGACAGCGTCAGCAACAGCGTTACTATGTATGAATTCAGTGAGCTTTTTGGGGAATTGGGTGCTGTTAGCTTCGTTGTAACGGATGAAACTTAAATTTTTTAACTGTAAAATGGGGGCTACGAAAAAAATTCCTTCCAACATTATTAATGTCCCAGGGAATTGAGCACTAGAACATATTATTGTATGATGAGGAAGGAGTTTTAAGGGTAGGACTGGCTCCAAATATATTAGTAAAGGTAGTTAACACATGAATCCTAAAGATTTGAACTATACAATGCCACCGGAATGGGGCAAGCATGAACGTACTTTTATCTCCTGGCCGGTGCAGGAATCTATGTGTTTCCCGGACAACCACGAGTCAGTGTGCCAAGGTTATGCTGACATTATCACAGCCATCGCCGAGTTTGAGCCGATTACGGTCATTGTGAATCCGGAGGACGTGGAGCGGGTAGAACATTTGGTCGGCGGACCGAATGTAACGCTGCTGCCTATTGCGCATAGCGATGCTTGGCTGCGTGATAACGGACCTACCTTTATTGTTAATAAAGAAGGACAAATGGCAGGTGTGAACTGGAAGTTTAATGCTTGGGGCGGTAAATATTCACCTTGGGATTTGGATGACGAAGTGGCTCCGCAGATTCTGGAGCATGCGCAGATCACCCGTTTTGATGCACCGCTTGTGATGGAGGGTGGCTCGATTCATACGGACGGAGAAGGCACTTTGCTTACTACAGAAGAGTGTCTGCTTAACCTAAACCGCAACCCGGAGCTGAAGCGCGAAGAGATCGAAGAGTACGTGCGGAACTATACAGGTACAGAAGCTATTATCTGGCTGAGACGTGGCCTTAGTGGCGATGAAACCGATGGTCATGTCGATAATATTGCTTGTTTTGCTGCACCAGGCAAAGTTATTATCCAGGTCTGTGAGGACCCGCAGGATGAGAACTATGAGATTACGCAAGAGAATCTGCGTATTCTGGAGAACACTACAGATGCCAAAGGGCGTAAGCTGGAGATTATCAAGATTCAGCAGCCACCACGGGTCGATCATGACGGCAGTCGTCTGACGCTCAGTTATTTGAACTTTTATTTCGTGAACGGCGGAATTATATTGCCTGTGTTTGGCGGCACCGCGACAGAAACGGATACACTTGCTGAGAAAGTGCTGGCTGGTTTGTTCCCGGATCGCAAGATTCGTACAGTTAACGGAATGGCCGTTATCACCGAAGGCGGAAATGTCCACTGTACTACGCAGCAAATGCCTGCACAGCAATAATTTGAAGGAAACCAGACGTCCAAAGGGACATTTATATATAAGGAGGACAGATACTTGAGAAATGTAAAAGTAGCTGCGACACAAATGAGTTGTTCCAGCAATATTGAGGAGAATATCAGCAAAGCCGAGACATTGGTCAGAGAAGCGGCAGCACAGGGTGCACAAATTATTTTGCTGCAGGAGCTGTTTGAGACCCCGTATTTCTGTCAAAAAGAGAAAGCTGATTATTACGCATACGCAACAGAGCTTGAGCATAACAAGGCGATTAATCATTTCAAAGCAGTAGCCAAGGAGCTGCAAGTGGTACTGCCGATTAGTTTTTATGAGAAAAAGAATTACGCACGTTACAACTCACTTGCTGTAATCGATGCTGATGGAACGGTGCTGGGCAAATACCGCAAGAGTCATATTCCAGATGGCCCAGGTTATGAAGAGAAGTTCTACTTTAATCCGGGAGATACTGGCTTTAAGGTATGGAACACTCGTTATGCTAAGATTGGTGTAGGTATCTGTTGGGATCAATGGTATCCAGAAGCGGCTAGAGTAATGAGCCTGATGGGAGCAGAAATTCTGTTCTATCCAACGGCTATTGGGTCTGAACCGCAGGATGGATCGATCGATTCCAAGGATCATTGGCAGACCTGTATGCTTGGACATGCAGCTGCGAATCTTATTCCAGTCGTGGCATCCAACCGTATTGGTGAGGAAATTGATGAGGATTCGAGCATTAATTTCTACGGTTCATCGTTCATTGCAGGTCCTCAGGGCAATAAAATCGTTGAGGCTGGACGTGATGAGCAAACCGTGCTGGTAAGCGAATTCGATCTGGATGCTTTGGAAGTTGGACGGATCGAGTGGGGAATCTTCCGTGACCGCCGGCCGGATTTGTATAAATTGATCGGTTCTTATGATGGAGATATCACACTTTAATAGGTTTAAGGTTAAATCTAAAGGCATTGCTAGGGAGAATACAATCTCTGGCAGTGCCTTTTTGTGTTTGATGGTAATTTTTTGAGAGTGATGTACGCATAAAACTTATAAAATAATAATATTATGTTATATAACCTTACATAAAATAGAAAAGTTAATTGTCATGAATCCTTTAATCTGTTAAAATCTCTTTAAGTTATTTCCAAAAATAGGGGGTATGGAGATATGAAAATGAAAAGTCGCGCTTTAATGTCAGTTTTTATCGCATTGGTGGTGGTTGGATTGGTAGGTTGTGGAGCAAATAATAGTAAAGCTGGTAACGAATCCCCGGCAGAGAAAATTAAGTTTGCCAGTGATGCCAGCTACGCTCCTATGGAGTACATGGACACGGATAAAATCAAAGGATTCGACATCGATTTCATTAAGGCAGTTATGGAAGAAGCGGGAATAGACTATGACGTAACGAACACAGGCTGGGAAACGATGCTTCAAAGTGTGAAGCAGGGAACGGAGTATCAAGCAGGATTGTCTTCAGTATCCATTACGGATGAACGTAAAGAAACCTATGACTATTCCATCCCTTATTTCGAATCTACCAATATGATCATGGTTAAGGAAGGCAGCGACATCAAAAATGCACTTGATCTTAAGGATAAAGTAGTTGCAATACAAGGGGCCACAACTGCAGACGACCTGATGAGCGGAATAATGGGCGTCGACAACCCTAACTTGAAACGTTTTGACAGCAATGCGGTGGCATTGATGGAACTGAATGGCGGCGGAGCCGATGCGGTTGTAGCGGATATTGCCATTGTACGTGAGTACATGAAAAACAATCCTAAGCAGAAGCTGGTGGGGATTGTAGACACGGAGAACTTCGGAGCGGAATATTACGGCATTCTTTACCCTAAGGGCAGTGAGTTAAAAGCGAAACTGGATCCGGCTATTAAGAAGGTACTGGAAAACGGAAAGTACGCGGAAATCTACAAAACTTGGTTCGGCGAAGAACCTAACTTGGATAGCTTATTGAATGCAAAATAAGGAAAAAACCTAATAAGCATGCGTAATGATAGCTATTGCGCATGCTTATTTTTTTAAAGAGAGATGACATAAAGAAGAGAAGGGGAGAGTCCTATGGATTTTAGAATGGACATTATTATTCATTATTTGCCCGTCCTTTTAAAAGGGACACTGCTGACTATCGGTATTTCTGTAGTTTCTATTTTATTTGGCTCTATTTTGGGACTGGGGATCGGATTCGGCAAAATGGCCCCAAAATGGTATTTGCGCTGGCCTTTCCATTCATATATCAATTTTTTTCGAGGAACACCACTGTATGTGCAGATTTTGATTGTTCACTTTGGAGTGATTCCCCCGCTTTACGGCAAAACCAATGCTCTAATTACTGCGTTTGTTGCTCTGTCGCTTAATTCGGCTGCTTATTCGGCTGAGATTTTTCGGGCAGGCATTCAGTCGGTTGATCGTGGGCAACGGGAAGCGGCTATTTCACTGGGGATGACTAGTCGGCAAGCGATGAGATTTATTATTTTACCGCAAGCGATCAAACGGATGGTTCCGGCTTTTGGTAACGAGTTTATTGTGCTTGTGAAAGACTCCTCTCTTCTGGCTTTGGTGGCTGCACCGGAAATAATGTATTGGACCAACACGATGAAAGGGCAATATTTGCGGATATGGGAGCCTTATTTGACAGCGGCACTTATTTATTTCATTCTTACCTACTCTCTTAGCAAGCTGCTGAATTACGTTGAACGGAGGCTGAAATAGGATGGAGCCTATGATTTCAGTGCGTAACTTACATAAATCATTTGGGACAAATACGGTGCTGGCCGACATAAGTATCGATATTATCAGTCAGGAGGTAGTGGTGGTTATCGGGCCGTCCGGATCGGGTAAATCCACCTTTTTGCGTTGCCTTAATTTACTGGAGCAGCCGCAGCGGGGCGAGATTGTAATTGAAGGCACTTCTTTGATGGCGGCGAGTACGAAGATTAACGATATCCGTACAGAGCTTGGGATGGTATTTCAGCAGTTTAATCTATTTCCTCATATGAAGGTTATAGAGAACATTATGCTGGCGCCGGTTCAGGTGCGTAAATGGTCTCCGGATAAAGCACGGCAAAAAGCGCTGGAGCTGCTGCAAAAAGTAGGCCTAAGTGAAAAGGCAGAGATGTATCCAGCCTCATTGTCTGGGGGGCAGGCTCAGCGGGTAGCGATTGCAAGGGCGCTGGCTATGGAGCCCCAAATTATGCTCTTTGACGAGCCAACCTCAGCGCTTGACCCGGAGATGGTAGGGGAAGTGCTGGCGGTGATGAAGGAACTGGCCCGTGAGGGGATGACGATGGTCGTGGTGACGCATGAGATGGGATTTGCGCGTGAGGTGGGGGATCGTGTGCTGTTTATGGAACAAGGTGAGATTGTGGAAGAAGGAAGTCCGGAGCAGCTGTTCGAAAATCCTAAGCAAGAACGGACACGATCCTTTCTATCAAAGGTGCTGTAATTTAGTGGAAAGTAGAATCTTGTTATTTTATCAGGTATATTAGAAGAGTAACGGTTAATTCAGGGATTTATATGCAAAATCTGTCGGAACGTGGAGAGGAGGCTCTGGAGATATCTTTTGTTATCATAATCTTGCAGTGATAGAGGGAGAAATACGATGAGCACATTTAAAAACTGGTTAAACACAACCAAAAACGGACTAACAGATCAAGTGAAAAAATTCAAAAATAAAGACTTCATGAACGCGATAGTTGCAGGCTGCGCTTTGGTTGCTGCGGCTGACGGTAAAATAGAAGATGCAGAGAAAAATAAAATGGTCGGTTATATAAATCTAAGTAATGAATTGAAAGTGTTTGACATGAGAGATGTCATTGCTCAATTCAACCATTATGTTAGTAACTTCGAGTTCTCTCCGGAAATAGGGAAACAAGAGGCTTTGAAAGCCATTGCGAAGTTTAGCAGCAAACCAGAAGCGGGACGTCTTATCGTGGGTGTATGCTCGGCAATTGGTTCGGCTGATGGTGATTTTGATGATTATGAAAAAGCAGTTGTGCGGAATATTTGTGGCGTCTTAGGATTAAACCCTAGCGAATTCAGTTTATAAATTAGGTGAAGTCATAGATAAAAGTTCGTTGAAACGTAATTTATTCTTTATCGTATCACTGATATAACACCTAAAAGCTAGACTAACAGATAATAGTTTTATCGGAAACGGAGGTACGTTGATTTGGCTGGAATTAATCTGGTAAAAGGTCAAAAGATTGATTTGACTAAAGGTAATGCGGGCTTATCCAATGTAATAGTTGGCTTAGGCTGGGATCCGGTAGAGGCTAAAAAGGGATTTTTCGGTGTCAAAAAGCAGGCTAACATTGATTGTGATGCTTCAGCTTTGCTGCTGAATGAGGATGGTAAGCTAACTAAGAAGGGTAACCTGATCTGCTTCCACAACAAGCAAAGTCCTTGCAACTCGGTCATTCATTCCGGAGATAATCTGACGGGTGAAGGCGACGGAGATGACGAGCAAATCATGGTTAATTTGAAAGCTATTCCTGCCGATGTTCATAAGGTTCTGGTTGTCGTTAACATTTACGATGCGGTGAATCGCAAACAGGATTTTGGAATGATCAAATCAGCGTATATTCGGGTAATAAATGCTGCCGGGAATAGTGAGTTGATTAAATTCAACTTGTCAGACAACTACACAGGTTTTACGGCACTTATTTGTGGAGAGCTTTACCGCCAAGGTGGAGAATGGAAGTTCGCTGCAATTGGTGAAGGCAGCCACGCCGCTCATATCAATCAACTTGCAGAACGCTACGTATAATCCAAATATAAGAAAAGAGGTATGTAATCATGGCAATTAATCTATCCAAAGGTCAAAAGATCGATTTAACAAAAGGAAACCCAGGTCTATCCAAAATCACTGTAGGTCTTGGCTGGGATACTAATAAATATGATGGCGGAAAAGATTTCGATTTGGACGTATCCGTCTTTTTGACCAATGCTAGTGGTAAAGTTGATAAAGAAACCAACTTCATTTTCTTCAATAACAAGCAAAATGAGAATGCTTCTGTTGTTCATACCGGAGATAACCGTACAGGTGAAGGCGATGGTGATGATGAGCAGGTTCAAGTGGATCTTCAGAACATCCCTGCTGATGTGGACAAAGTAGCTTTTACTATTACAATTTATGATGCTGAAGCAAGAAGCCAAAACTTTGGACAAGTCTCCCGTTCATACGTACGTATCGTAAACGATCTGAACAATGAAGAATTGATTCGTTTCGACCTCGGCGAGGATTTCTCCATTGAAACTGGCGTAGTTGTTGGTGAATTGTATCGTAACGGTGCAGAATGGAAGTTCAATGCTATCGGCAGTGGCTACAAAGACGGCTTAAGCGGTTTGACTCGCGACTACGGCCTGCAATAAATTTTGTTCTGCATGCTAAAGTTGAATTGAATTAATAAATGAAAGAAGGTTTTGTCAGTGACGATCAGTCTCTCTAAAGGGCAACGGATTGATCTTACCAAGACTAATCCGGGTTTGACGAAGGTAGTGGTAGGATTGGGCTGGGATACTAATAAGTATAGCGGCGGCCAAGATTTTGACCTTGATGCTTCAGCCTTTCTACTGCATGAAGATGGCAAAGCCAAGGGCTCCGATGATTTTGTATTCTATAACAATCCATCGGGTGGCAATGGCTCCCTGACTCATACAGGTGATAACCGTACGGGTGAGGGTGATGGAGATGACGAGCAAATTATTGTGGATTTTAGCAAAATTCCTGCTCATATCCAGCGTATCGGAATTACGGTAACGATCTATGATTATGAAACTCGGGCACAAAACTTTGGACAAGTCTCCAATGCTTTTGTACGTGTAGTAGATGCTTCTAACGATCGTGAAGTGCTCCGCTTTGATCTAGGTGAAGACTTCTCAACTGAAACAGCTGTTGTATTCTGTGAGTTCTACCGCAATGGTGCGGATTGGAAGTTCCAGGCGATTGGTAGTGGCTTTGCCGGCGGTCTAAGCGCTTTATGCAAAAACTATGGACTGGACGCGCAATAACATCCAAGTGGGCGGGGTCATTACCGATCCTGCCCTTTTTCTAAATATTTAGAGCAGTACAGACTCCACTTTGTGGGGTTCTTTTTTACAAAATTATTAGTTGGTTTACTCCATTTATAAAGGTGGCGTAAGAATGAGTGTTAACGTAGTCAAAGGGCAAAAAGCTGATCTGACCAAAGGCAATGCTGGACTTCATTCTATAATCGTAGAGATCGGCTGGAATGCTCCGGCTGCTCTGGAGATTGACAGCTCTGCTTTCCTGCTTGGATCAGAGGGTAAAGTAAGTAAAGACGAGGATCTGATATTTTATAATAATCCAGCCACATCTTATATTAGGTATAAGGATGTGCCAGGATTCAATGACCGCAAGCAATTCGAAGTTCAATTGGATAAGATTCCTTCCGATGTGATGAAGATTGCCTTTACGCTTACCATCTATGATGGGGAGAAAAGGGGTCAAAGTTTTGGGCAAGTTAGTCAGGCCTATTTTCGGATTCTCAATCAAGTGACAGGTGCGGAACTGCTCCGATGTGATCTCGACAATCTTTTCTCCGTGGAAACGGCCATTGTGGTAGGGGAATTATATAGATATAACAGTGAATGGAAGTTCAGTGCCATTGCAGCGGGGTTTGCCGGAGGTTTGAAAGAGATATGCAGCAACTTCGGTATTGAAGCGAACGAGGAGCCTGCTCCTGCTGCTGCTCCACAGCCGGAGGTTAAGCCGCTGATTCCACCACAAATCTTCGCAACGCCGCCTGCGCAGCCAGTGAAACGTGAAGAGAGCTCTCCACCGACACCTCCGCCTTCGCCAATGAATCTCAACTTGAAGAAAATCGAGCTGAAGAAAAAAGGCGATTCCATCAATTTGAAAAAATCAGCTAGTGGTGATCTAGGGGAACTGTTGATTAATCTCAACTGGAACCAGAAGCAGGGCGGACTCTTTAGTCGTAAAAATGGTATAGACCTAGATCTTGCTTGTCTGTATGAACTGAAGAATGGCAGTAAAGGAGTGGTACAAGCGTTAGGTAATGCCTTTGGCTCACTAAATCAACCTCCTTATGTCATGCTTGATGGGGATGACCGGACAGGCTCCGTAACTACTGGTGAGAATTTGCGTATAAATGGTATCAAAATTTCCGAGATTGAACGCATTCTAGTGTTTTCCTTTATTTATAAAGGGGTAACTAACTGGTCAGAGGCCGATGGAGTTGTCACCATCAAACAAGGCGGAGGACCTGATATCATTGTAAATTTGGACGAGCATAACAACCGAAAAGGGATGTGTGCCATTGCGTTATTCCGGAATGTAAGCAATGAAACATTTAGTGTTGAACGGCTGGTGCAATATTACAGTGGTCATCGTGAGATGGATGAAGCCTATGGCTGGGGGCTGCGCTGGGTTGCGGGCAGCAAATAATCGATTTTACCGGAGGCGCAAAGTGTAATGGATTGGTTCGCAGATTTTTTTAGAAATATTAGTGAGAATTACGGGCATTTTTTCTCATGGAGTGATGTAGTAGGCACGCTCTCTGATTCTGTGAGCTGGGGGATTATCGGAAGCTTAATTCTACTAGAAGGTTTGCTCTCAGCAGATAATGCGCTTGTGCTTGCCGTTATGGTTAAGCATCTACCTAAGGAGCAGCAGAAAAAGGCTCTTTTCTACGGTATCTTAGGGGCTTATTTGTTCAGATTCCTGGCCATTGGACTAGGGACATTTCTTATTAAGTTTACTTTGGTTAAGGTTCTTGGTGCACTGTATCTCTTTTATATCGCATATAAAGGTTTATTTAAGGGCAGTGGCGAAGAGCATACGGAGAATAAAGGCACTTCTTTTTGGAAGACGGTTCTCCTTGTTGAATTAATGGATATTGCTTTCAGTATTGACAGTGTTATTGCAGCATTTGGACTTAGCGATCAGGTTTGGGTTCTCTTTATGGGTGGTATCTTAGGGGTTCTGATGATGCGCGGAGTGGCGCAGGTATTCTTGAAGCTTATTGATAAATTCCCTGAATTGGAACAGGCAGCGTTCCTGCTTATCGCCATTATTGCGGGTAAGATGCTAGCGGGTGCTTTTGGTTTTGAATTGCCGCATGTCGTATTCTTTACAATCCTTATAGCGGTATTCGTGGGTACGATCCTCTATAGTGCTAGACGTAAGAAAAAAGATGCCCATAAAAGTGCATGATTAAAAAAGTAATTGCACCATAGAGAAGTCGGAGCCGATCATGCAAGAATAGAAACGCCTGCTTCTTTCAGGTAATCGTATATGTTATAGCGTAGGCCTTCACTTATATTTGAGAGAGCCAAGATGCCATCCCCAAGGGAGAGTATTGCCGGTTCTGACACTCTCTATGAGGAGAGGTCTACGCTTGTTTTGCTTGGCTTCGCAAAACTATAAGGGGGAACCGATTTGAGATACTTCGATTACCTGACGAAAGAACAAGAAATCTCTTTGTTTTACACTCCGCCTATCTCATTTGATCATACCACGAACAAGGAACTGCTAGCCTACGCTGTCGGCGCTGCCCTCTATATGCCGGCTACCCGTGCAAGTGTTGCAGAAGACATCATTAAGCTCAAAAATGCAGGTCTGGTGACGGTTATTATAGATCTGGAGGACGCAATCGGAGATGACCAGGTTGACAATGCAGAGGAGTCTATTATCCAACATCTCATTTATCTAGCTGCTTACGCAGAAAATGAGCTGGATTCATCGAACAGCCTCCCGCTTCTTTTTATACGAGTACGTAACCCGGACCAACTCCGGCAAATGATTTTCCGCTTGGGATCCTTGGTAACGATGTTAACAGGGTTTGTATTTCCTAAGTTCTCTGTAGACAATGGAATTCAATATTTTGAAACGTTAGCTGAGTACAACAATACGCGTGGTTATAATGATCCTGTGCTTTACGGGATGCCAATCTTGGAAACTGCACCTATTATTTATCGGGAAAGTCGAGTGGACAGTCTGCTATCTATCCGTGATTTACTCCGTAATTACCGTGAACTTGTCCTAAACGTCAGAATTGGGGCAACGGATTTCTCCAGTCTGTTCGGACTGCGTCGCAGTCCTGATGTTAGTATTTATGATCTTACCCCTATCCGTGACTGTATCTCGGACATTATCAATGTGTTTGGGCGGGTTGAAGAGGGATATGTGATCTCAGGACCCGTCTGGGAGTATTTTGCGAATAAAGGTCATCGAGTTCTCCGGCCGCAGCTGCGGCAGACGCCATTTGAGGATACTTACGGCAAAAACGGCCGTGATATGCGGAATAGCTATATCTCGAGCAGTGTGGACGGGCTAATTCGTGAGGTTATTTTGGATAAAGAGAATGGAATTGTGGGTAAGACGATTATTCATCCTTCTCACCTTAGACCTGTTCAGGCGATGTATACGGTGATGCATGAGGAATACGTTGACGCTTTAAGCATTGTAGAAAGTAATGATGGCAGTCTGGGCGTGTTTAAGAGTCAATATTTTAATAAAATGAACGAAATTAAGCCCCATCTGAATTGGGCAAGACGAATTTTACTACGATCTCAAATATACGGGGTGTTACATGAACAACAGCATTTTGTCGGATTATTACCCGAAAACGAATTTACGCACGTATAACATAGTCGAGAACCTGCAAGTGAATGTAACCGAAACCTTTAACCCCTTTCATATGCCTCTGGATTCTTTATTTTCTATGGCGGCGCGAATTAATAAAAAACGAACTTTTCTGTTTGTCAGTAAGGTGCTTGGCAAGCATATTCCCGTCGATCCGTATACTTCACTTCTAAGCGGAGCAGCGTTGGCGCTGCTGTTATATCAGGAGATGAACGGCGATTCCGTGGATAGTGATCGTATGACAGAGTTATTGGATATGGCGGTTCATGGGCTGATTCATCCTGAATTTGCTAAGGAAGCCTATCAACAATTGCTAGCGGCCCGACTGGTTTTGCCCAAGCCTGTGGTTTTTATTGGATTCGCAGAAACGGCAACTGCATTGGGTCACAGTGTGTACAACATCTTTGCTGAGCAGGCATCCTATATTCATACTACGCGTGAGCATATTCCTGATTTGGAGTCTGTTGTAAGTTTTGTAGAAGAGCATTCCCATGCAGTTGATCATCTATGTTATGCCTTGGATACGGAACTCTTATCTGGGACAGAGCCCATTATATTGGTAGATGACGAGATTACGACCGGAAAAACCGCGATTAATACGATTCGAGATATTCAATCAAAGTTCCCGCGGGAGGAATATGTGGTAGTCTCTCTTCTGGACTGGAGAAGCGGCAGCAATCTTCAACACTATAGTGAGCTTGAACAGGAGCTGGGGATTCGCATTAAGTCGTTATGTCTGCTGCAAGGGAATATTGAAGTGATAGGTTCACCGGTGTTTAATAAGGATACAGAGCAGCTGGATAGAGAGGCTGCTTTAGAGTGTGAGGTTGTAACCACTTATGCTCAAGATGGAATGGAACGACTGGAGGTATCCTCTATGGATTCTTATGGTGAGATCAACACAGCGCCGTATATGAAATATAGTGGACGCTTCGGAATTGAGTCACGGGATAATCTGGAGCTTGATCAGGGTGTGAAACGAATAGCTGAGCAGCTGCGGCAATTGCGTAGAGGACCGAAAGCCTTGGTAATGGGTGTAGGAGAATTTATGTATCTTCCGATGAGAGTGGCGGCGGAAATAGGGGAAGGGATTGCTTACCAGTCTTCCACAAGAAGTCCAATCCACCCTGAGCGTCGGCCGGATTATGGGGTACATAGTGCTGCTGCGTATCCTTCAGCTGGTGACCCGGAAATCACAAACTTTATTTATAATATAGCTCCTGGTCAATACGATGATATATTTGTGCTGATTGAGCGTGATGTACCGCATGAGCGTATGAAACCTATGCTTGATATACTGAAGAAACTGGCCCGCCATAAAGTGCATCTTATTGTACTGACCTCGGAAAGAAGAAGTGGAGGCCCTACCTATGAAGGGAACAGTAACTGAAGAAATTCTAAATAGAAGTATAGCCGAACCGGTTCCGCTAGGCAGCTATTCTCCGTCAGATGTTATATTTTTGCTTAAGGATCTGAGCGATGTTTCACTGGAGCGGGCGACTGACGAAAGAGAGGCCGCCATTCAATCAGGTGTACACTACTCTGAGATGCTGCCCGTGGAATATCAGCCTACTGAGCAGTATATTGAGTTATTTCACGAGACGCTGGAGCAATCTGCGGAGAAGGTCGCTCTAGCAGTAGCGGTAGTCTCTGAGATGATTGTCGCTCAACGGGGACTTGATACGGTGTTAGTCTCTTTGGCAAGAGCGGGAACCCCAATTGGTGTACTGATTAAGCGATATATCCAAGAGCGATATGGTGCTGATCTGCCGCATTATAGTATCTCTATCATTCGGGGCAAGGGGATTGATGAGAACGCAATCCTCTATATTCTGCAAAAGCACGGGCTTGATGCTGATTTGCAGTTTGTCGACGGATGGACGGGGAAAGGGGCTATTCGCCAGGTATTGATTGAAGCGTGCAACAGCCTGTATGAGAAATATGGCATTCGGTTAAATGATGACCTGGCCGTATTGGCTGATCCTGGGAACTGTTCAGGCACGTTCGGTACTAGAGAGGATTACCTTATTCCTAGTGCATGCCTCAATTCTACGGTGTCAGGACTGATGAGCCGGACAGTGCTGCGCGATGATTTAATTGGTCCGGAAGAATTCCATGGGGCTAAATTTTACAAGGAATGGCTCGATACGGATGTATCCAATGTATTCATTGCGGCGATCTGCCCGTATTTCTCCTCCGTTGCAGAAGAAGCACAAGCGATTGCTGAACAGATGCAGCAATTCCCGCCAGAAATTACATGGCAGGGCCTGCGTGATATTCAGAGTATTCAAGAAGTGTTCGCCATAGATAACATCAATTTGGTCAAGCCCGGAGTCGGAGAAACTACCCGAGTGCTGCTGCGCAGAGTACCGTGGAAGATTCTTGTCGATACTATGGATAATCCAAATCTCCGTCATATTATTCTCTTAGCAGAGGATAGGGGGGTTCCAGTAGAAGTATTCCCTGGACTTACCTACTCCTGTTGCGGGATTATTAAGCCGCTGAGAGGTGAGACGGAATGATCTATGCCAGTGATTTGGACCGAACGTTAATCTATTCCCTAAATGCAATCGGTGTCCCGGAGAATACTCCGGGCTTGGTTCCTGCGGAGGTTGTGGATGGCAAGACGGTTTCATACATTTCCCAAAAAGCATTGGCTGATCTGATGGAGCTTACTTCCCGTATTATCTTTATGCCCGTTACAACACGTACCATAGCGCAGTATAAGCGTATTAATCTGTTTCAAGACACGATTATTCCAGACTACGCGATTACTAGTAATGGCGGGAATATTCTGATTGGTGGCGAAGTAGATAAAAGCTGGAGAGCTTCTGTGGGCAGGCTTGTTCAAAATGAATCGGCTGCGGCAGAAGAAGTTAGAATGCACGTTAGGTCTGTAGTGCACGAGGAATGGATCATTAGTGAGCGGTATTGTGATGATTTATTTTATACTTTTGTAGTAGTGCGTGATTTATTACCTATGGATGAGATCACGAATCTGGCAGAGCGATTATATGATTTGGGCTGGCGGGTATCCTTACAAGGGCGCAAGCTATATGTCGTTCCTGCCGCTGTGAATAAAAGTGATGCGATTGTTCATGTGCGCCGGACGGTTCGGTCAGAACCGATGGTAGCATCGGGAGATTCCTTGTTGGATAAGAGTTTACTAGAAAGTGCGGACTATGCGATTGCTCCTTGTCATGGAGAAATATTTGCAGAGCAGCAGAGTGGTCTTGTAAAATCAAGGTATCCCTTTACGAAGCAAGCGGGTGTTTTTGCTGGTGATGAAATTCTACAGTATGTAAACATGATCTATAATAACTTAACCGTATTGGGAGTTGGGCCACTATGAAAAAGGTAAACATTTATTTCAATCGCTGGTTTTCCGTCGCTTACCATTATATGAATCTCATCCGCAATAATGAGGATGGCGTTCCTGTACAAATCTTCGCCACGCATCCTGATATTCACCATATGTCACTTCAAGGGGCGGATGTTGCTGGGACTGAACCGGCACTGACTGGAATAGAGTATGTTCAATTCTGCGTGGATTTCTGTCGCCGCAATGAGATCGATATCTTCATTCCACGGTTACATATGCTGGATATAGCTTTGCATGCTGCTATGTTTGATGCGATTGGCACAAAGGTTCTGGTCTGTAGAGATTTGGACTTATTGGAGACCATCATGGATAAGGGTAAGTTCTACGAAAGTGTTAAGGAAACCGGGATTATGACAATTCCTGATTATCATGTGGTCAGTACAGCAGAGCAGTTCAAAGAGGCTTATCATGATCTTGTAGCCAAAGGACATCGCGTATGCTTTAAACCCACGGAGACAGAGGGAGGCCTCGGCTTCCGTATCATTGATAACACACGTAGTCCTTTACAGGAGCTGTTTGGTCATGTAACTCCGCTGATATCCTTCGAAGAGGCCTATCGTATTCTGGGAAGTGAACCTACATTCCCTGAACTTATGGTGATGGAACTGCTGGAAGGTTATGAATACAGTATAGATTGTTTGTCAGATGAGAATGGCAGGCTGTTAGCGGCTGTACCCCGTCGTAAAGCTGGCGGTCGTCTGCGGCTGATGGAGCATATTCCGGAGCTGGAGGAGATCGCTTCCCGGGTAGCAGAGGTATATAAAATACCTTTCAATTTCAATATTCAAATGAAGTATAGTGGTGGAATTCCTAAACTGCTGGAGATTAACCCCCGGATGTCTGGAGGTCTTCATATTTCTTGTCTGTCTGGAATTAACTTTCCATACCTGGCTGTCAAAAGTGCACTCGGCGGAGAGGTCCAGCCTGCGGAGTTCGGCGATAATGTGCTTGCCAGCCATGTAGAGCAGCCGCTAATTATGAAAATAAACGGCGAATCCGTAATCCCGGATCCCGTGAATTGAGCGTTCGCAATCTCGCTCACAAGAGGTGAGAAAAATTAAATTTAAATCGAAAGTGTTGCTGTATGCCGGTATTGGCTATGTTGTCGCTGTATTAACGAGTTCTTTTTTGCCTGAGTTACTCTCCTTGCTGTTGCCTGTAGCGGGTGCAGCGGTAGGGGTTCTTGCAACGAGAAGTCCGAGAACCAACCTTCCGGCTGAGGTGCTGCCAGCAGGTCCGGAGACGGTGCCTATTGCTCCAGCTCCCTCTGCAAATGCTCCGCATTTACCGAGTGCGGCCAATAATGCTGCACCAGGTAATCCGGACAATAGTGGTAGAACTGAGGCTGAACCGACGAAGATTGGACCGGAATTTGCTCCGGTAGTTGAGTACCTTAGCATTCTGGAAGATATGATTATCTCCGAGGGGCAGAAGGATACACTGGACAATGAAATTGTCGAGAAATCACTGGCGCTTTTTGCGAGACTTCAACGTGTAATTCCGCTGCTGCAGGAGCTCAATAATGGCGATATTAATCATACGGTCCGCAGATTGATTCTGAAGGATTTGAATGGTGTGATTAATCCATTTTTGCGCCTAAGTGGTGAAGCGAAGACGAAGAATCGGAGAACGCTGCTGAACGGTCTAAGAGATGTTGATTCCAAAATATCGGATATTGCTTCGACGATCGAACATAAAGACCTGATGGAACTTCAGACGAAGGCGGAACTGATTCATCAGCGGTATAGCAGTTCCGAATTATAGGAGGGAAACCCATGTCCACGCAGTTGATCCAATTAAAAAAAGAAGATGAACAAAAGGTAGTCGAAGAAGCCGCGCAATTGATCGAGAAGGTATCCCAGACAGATACAGTCACGCTGGATTCTTTAATGGATGATATTGGAAAGCTTGGGGTGAAGACGCAGGAAAAAGCAGGCCAAACCCTCAAGCTGCTGGATCGTCCGGTAAATGACCTGATGTCCGGTAAGCGTGTTGAAGTGCCTAACATGATTATGAAGCTGCGGAATGAGTGTGAAAATCTGCAACAGAGTAAGAATGTTAGCTTTTTCGGCAAAATGCTGCGGAAGAGTCCGATGAAGAACTATGTGTACAAATATCAGTCTGTCCGCACGAATATTGATGCGATTGTTACCGGACTACGCGACGGCAGAGATACCCTCGAAGAGAGTATTGTAAATATGCGCCAGCTGAAACGTACCTCTATGGAGGAGATCTATAACCTTCAGACCAAAATTGCCTTCGGCAATAAGCTAAAAGAGCTGTTCGAGGTGGAGATTGCAAAGCCTGAGAATGAGTTCCGTAAAGCTTATTTGGAGCGTGGTCTGCGTAAAGTGATGGTTCGTATTCAGTCCATGACAGAGATGATTCTGCTCTACAATCAAGCGATTGCTGCTACAGATATCATCAATGACAATAATGATAAACTGATTGATTCCGTGAATAATGCGATTGATAAAACCTCTAATCTGATCACAGTGTCGGCAATGATTGCGATGTCGCTGGCTGATCAGGAGAATGTTATCAACGCTGTAGAAGCAACAAATAAGACGATTGAAGATCAGTTTAAAGAAAATGCACGCTTGCTGCGTACGACTACAGAAAAAACGACTGAGCTTCTATCCAAACCTTCCATGTCTATGGAAGCCGTGAATCAAGCGATCGGCGATCTGCTTAGCGCATTGGATACTTCAGAACAGTCAAACCGTCGTATTATCGAGAGCTGCCAGGATTATACATCCAAAATGACGACGATCAATACTCAACTGGGCAATCGTCTAGGACTCAATGAAGCGGACAAGCCTGAGGCGCTGAAACAAGGTGAAGCAGAGAGCCAACTGAGCAGCTTCTTGAACTAATTGTTTTAAGAAAAGTCCGTAAAAATATAGCAGAGCAGTGAGCCTTCATTTCTGGAGGTTCGCTGCTCTGCTTTTTTTGGATATGAAGTAGCTTGCTTCAACTGCTGCATAGGCGTAAACGTGATCTAATCAAATGAAGTTTGCTGCAGCCAAACATAAAGCCCTATCCACATACATAAGTTGTCACAAGACTACATGTGGAGGAAGTGGGGATAGGCTATGGTTTTAGGCTGTTTGATACTCGTGCTTATCATCGTCGCCAGCAGTGAAAAAGCAGAAGCCATTGCTAAAATGAATGAAGACAATTAGCGAGAGGTAGCTTCGCTTCCCCGTAATTATTCAGGGATTTTTTGCCGCGAGTTGGTTCAAGTAATTTCCAGCGGGTTATTGGGTATAATAACGCAAGGCTGTCGATTAGCCCATAATCAGCTGGAAATACCAAAATCCCTAAGGAGGTCACATGGAGAACGAGGCACTGCTTCAGGTTGAACAATTAGCACTTAAGAAACAGAAGATATTCCGGCAAAGCGTAATGCGCTATATTGCCAGAGCCATGCTGGCCAGTATGTTTATCGGATTCGGTGTAATTGTAGCATTTAAGACAGGCAACTATTTCTTTATGGAGCAATCCCCCTTTGCTTATCCAATGGCTGCGATTACTTTCGGAGCGGCTATTATTCTAATTTCTTTTGGTGGCGGGGATTTATTCACCGGAGATACTTTTTATTACACATACACGGCACTAAGACGGAAAATGAAATGGTCTGAGGTTGTCCGGATGTGGATCATGAGTTATATCGGTAATATTCTTGGAGCTGCCGTTTTTGCCTTGCTGATTTTTTTGACAGGACTGTTCTATAGCTCAGATGTAAACGGATTTTTGCTATATGTAGTGGAGCATAAGATGGAAGCCCCGGCTGGTCAGCTTTTCTTTCGGGCTATTCTTTGTAACTGGCTCGTTTGTATGGCTTTTTTTATACCGATGAATATGAAAGGCGATGGGGCCAAAATGTTTGCCATGGTCTTATTCGTATTCTGTTTTTTCATCTCCGGCTATGAGCATAGTATTGCCAATATGTGTACCTTTGCGATTGCGCTTGTACTTGATCATCCCGGAACGGTATCGTGGTATGGCGTGGTGCATAACCTTGTCCCCGTTACGATCGGCAATTTAATTGGCGGTGGCGTACTGATGGGGGTAATGTATTATTATGTGAATAAACCTTTTTTGGATGACACTAAGCATTAATAGAAAAACAGAAAATAATAATCCTCCAAAACTTCGCTCTTTTATAGGGGTGGAGTTTTTTTGTGCAGAAAGTTATTTTTTAACATTGGGATTATTTGATTTTTAAGGATTGAAAAGGATTAGAGGGAGAGAGGTAGAATACATAATTATGCAATGCAAAATTGAAGATTCATACAGAATGGGGTAAGGGCTTTGGATGAGACAACAGGGATACTGACGGATGAGACCATTATTAAGGCTTCCAATCAGCATTGTATAGACCAAGGAATTGATCCTGAGCAACCGCCTGTCTTTGCAAAGGGATATTCTACTGATGAATTGGGGGCACAGCTTAGCGCATATAGTGAAGTGATTGAGGTTATCGAATTTTTTGTCAAAAAATTTCTTTCCTCAGTCAAAGGGAACCCGATCCTAGTCACGATTTCGGATGATGCAGGTTATCTATTGGCGTTCCAAGGAGATGCGACGATTATTGATCTCGTAGGACAGGTAGGCATCAAAGAAGGCGTGCAGATGAACAAAGAAGTGGGTACCAATTCAATCGCTTTAGCCCTTGAATATCAGAAGCCATTCCAGCTGACAGGACGAGACCATTTCCATTATATTTTGCATCATTTAGTGTGCTGTACAGCTCCATTTTATAAAGAAAATGGGCAAGAGATTTTAGGTACAATTTCATTTATGGCAGATATAGATGTAGCCCATCCCCATTTGTTGCCTCTGCTCTGTACGATGGCTGACTCGATTGAACGTGAGATTTTGTTGCGAAGAGGGAATTCTCAGCTGCAATTATTAAATCGGATTTTGCTAGAGACCAATTACTTAGGGGTAATCATAACAGATCAATTCGGAACAGTCGTGAATATAAATGAGAACAGTTTAGCCATGCTTCATTTGGGTGGTGAGCATCAAGAGTCTGTTGTTGGAACTAGTGTCTTTGAAATTAGGAATGTGGGCGCATACTTTCAACATGTCATCATACATCATGTCGCATGTGCCGGGTTAGAAGTGATCCAGGAGAAAAACGGGTTGTTCGAGCATTATATGTTAGATGTACTCCCCGTTTACGATGCAAATGGTTACTTAGCGCGTGTGATTGGAAGTCTGCGCAACATCACGGAGATGAAAAGAACAGAAGAAGTGCTGCGCAATACAGAAAAGCTAGTGGTCGCAGGACAACTGGCCATGAGCATTGCACATGAGATCCGCAATCCCCTGACTACGGTGAAAGGGATGCTTCAACTGGCTAATAAAGATTCACGTCTGCTGCATTATGATCTCATTATGTCAGAAGTGGAAAGAATGAATCTCATTGTGAGCGAGTTTCTTATTCTGGGTAAGCCGCAGGCTGCGCATTATATGACTGAACAATGTAGTACGATCCTGCTGGAAGTATTGAATATTTTCGCGATTCAGGTGGAGATGAATAATATAGCGTTAAATACAAAGATTCATTATGATGCTGAGATCGAATGTGACCGCAATCAGATTAAGCAGATTTTCCTGAATATCCTAAGAAATTCAATGGAAGCTTTGCCTTTTGGCGGGAGCATTACAGTGACTCTTGATGTGAAGGATGAATTCCAGGTGATTACCTTCACCGATAATGGAGAGGGGATGAATAAGGAAGTTCTGGATAAATTAGGAGAGCCTTTTCACACGACCAGAGGCGATGGAAATGGACTTGGCTTCATGATTGTCAAAAAAATCGTGACTGCCCACAGAGGATATGTGGCAATAGCTAGTGAAGAGGGAGTGGGCACGGCCGTTACAATTTATCTTCCGATGGCACATTTATACCAAAAATGAAACAGCAATAATTCATAATTAAAAAGACTCTTCCGCCCGTATAGGCGAAAGAGTCTTTTTGTATATCCATTTGCATCTAATGGTGAGGAATTACCACTTAGAGCCACCCGATGAATTTCCACCGGATTTGCCGCCGCCACCCCAAGAAGAGCCGCCGGAGGATTTGCCGCCACTGCCTCCTCCGCCCCAGGAAGAACCGCCGGAGGAACGTCCCCCACCGAATCCACCTGAAGAAGGAGGACCGGAGGACATTCGTTTACGGGCTTGCGCACGCCGCTGTTGCTCTCTCATCATGGCTAGCTGGGCAAGCCGTTCTTCCTCTTCCTTTTGGCGAACGATTCGGTTCGCTTCATTCACAAAGGAAGTGATCTGAGCGTCATAAGCGCGGCCAATCGATTCTAGTTCCTCCAGGTTGTAAGGCCGGGATGACAGCCGTTGCTCCAACTGGCTATATTCCGGCAGTAAGGATAACTCAAAGCGGATTCTGGAAGACAAGCCTCTGCTGTGCAGCATTCGCTGGGTCGTCTCTACCCGGCTTTGTCCTTCGGAGAAGAGACGTTGTACTTTATCCAGTCTTTCATTTAATGCATTTAGACTTTCAGAGACACCGTCATATTGCCGGCCAGCTTCATCCTGCAATGACAGCAAGCGCTCCAGCGCATCGTGGGCCTTGTCATATTCGCCCCGTTCATCACTGGTCCAGTTCTCAATTTGCGCCACTTCACCTGCGCCTTCCCGAAGACGTGTGCTCCACTCCATCAGAATGTTCTCTACGGTAGCTACATGCTGTTCTTCGAAATGTACACGTGCTTCTGTAATTCGGGCCTGCAGCTCGTCTCGCCGCTGCTTCAAATGGCTCCATGTGGTGCGGAATGTCTCTAGATCTCTGCGGTTATTCTGCCGCAGCAGTGCTTGCTGCTCTGTCATAGCAACAGCTTCATCCAGAAGCAGATCTAGACTGGCGCCGATTCTGCGCACCTCATCCATATCTCCTATACGCAGCGGCGCTTCAAGTGTCAACGATTCTACGCGGGCCTGCTCCAGGTGTTCATATGGCTTAACCTTCATATTGTGCAGTGAATTCTGTTCAATGATCCCGGTGATTTTGGCACGTGCCACAGCTAATACCGTAGGAAATTTATTTAGCTTATCATCGTAGAGATCAACATCCTTCAGATCCTGTTCGATTTTTCCCTGACGCTCCTGTGCATCCTCGGTAACCTCTTGTGCAGCAATCGGATCAAAAAGCTCCAATTGGTCTGCCTTAGCAGTTTCCTCCGCAAGCTCCTTAAGTTCCTCTACAATTTCTTGAAGCTCATACCCGGTTTCTTTAACTGCACCTTGCAGCTGTTCTTCAAGCTCTGGCGTATCCTCTTTCAGCTCTGTAATACGCTGTTTGACATTGCGGTCTGCTTCGCTGATGACAGCAATGTGTTTCTCTTCCTCTTCAAGCGCTGCGCGGAAGGAAGCTTCGGACAGCTGTAATTGTTTCACGGCTGTCTTGAGGGCAGCCAAGCGATAAAATGCTGGCTGAACGCCTTGACCTTCGCTTTGTAGTGCGGAGATTTCAACGAGCTTGGCGGACAGCCGCTTGGAAATACCTTCGACTAGCTCTCCCGTCTTCCCTTGAACGATCCCTTGAAAAGGGTTTAGCGATTCCAGTGCCCGATTTGCCTGGACCATTAAATTAGATAACTGTTTCTGTTGCTCGCTAAGCTGCTTGCGTCGACGCAGACCCGTAACCATTACAAAGAGTAGAAGGAGGATTAGAAAGGCTCCGATAAGAATCGCTGCAATCATAAACACGGAGCTGCTGGAGCGGTTTACACCATTCCCGACCCCGGCTGCGCTCCCGCTTCCTGCGGTTCCTCCGGTATTGCCGGCACGATCTCCGATGGAATGGATGGCATTAATCAAAGCCTTTGTCCCGCTAGTGAAGTCCCCTTTTTTGGCATAAGGAATGAAGTAGGTGTCGAGCAGTTTTTGGATGGCTGAACTTCCCGAGGACCCTCCTTGATTCTTAGACCAAGTATTTAACGAGCTTTGAAAGTCTGGATTTAAGAAATTTAGCTCAATGGACTGGTCACCAGCGGAGATCAGCAGTAGAAGATCCCGCGTGGACAGTTTCCACGAGTCATAAACCTTGTCTGCATACTTATCAGCTGGAGTACCGTCTGTGGAATCTACAGTGAGTACATGGATGGTCAGGAGTTCTCCAGTGGCGGTAGCAGAAATAGAAGCGGCTTCTGCGGAACTGAACATTTCAGCGTTATCGGTAACGAATCCCTGCTGGGCAGGAATTCCAGCGGCGTATGCACCAGGTACCCATAACAGGCTGAGCATTAAGAATAAAGCTATATACTTTTTCAAGCTGACACGCTCCGATCTGAAGGACTTTTTATTCTATATATTATGCTGATAATTATACTATATCATTAACCATCAGGTGACCTGGAGATACTCCTATTATTATATAGCTATGTCTGCATACCAACAAAAAAAGCCATGCCCCCAAATAAGGGAACACGGCGTATACTCGGAAGCATTATCTTGTCGGCAGACAGAGAATGTATTGCAATCTGGATTTAATTTCTTTTTGCCATTTCAAATCTCCAACTTTAACGGCAAGATTGAGCAGATCCAGATAATCGTCAACCTGTAATGTTGTTCGGGTAGAGGTAACGTTCATGGGTGATCAGTCTCCTTTTAACTTAAATATCGTAAATTGAAATTATTAACGCTTATAATAATGATAATCATTATCAACATTTATCGTTATTGCTATTATCCACATTTTCTATGTAAAAAGCAATATAAAAATCAAGACTTCGTAACTTTTATCATTTACAAATAAAAGAGTCCATCGAAAGATGGGGATTTGCGTATAATGTGTGGTTTTAGGAAAGAATTAGCAGGAATCTTACCATATTTTGTCGAATACTTTTTAGAATAATGCTTTAAATTCTAAATTTTAGCAAAAAGGGGAATTGGGCAATGAAGCGGTGCACAATGTTGCTTCTGATTATTTTTCTGCTTTTGCTCGTACCTCCTACAGCCGCTCACGCCGAAAGAGAGGATATAAGGTACCAAGTTGAACTGGAATATCCACCTTATAAATATGTAGAAAACGGGTATTTGACCGGGTTTGATATTAATTTGAGCACGATGATTTTTGAGAAGCAGGATTACCTTATTCACTACAGTACTGGGCAATGGGATGAAGTTTACAGTCGGCTGATTCAAGGAGATATTGAGATAGCAGGTCTTATGGCAATTACGGAGTCGCGTAACCAAGAGGTGTTATTTTCAGATCCAGTTATTAAAAACTATATTTCCATCTATGCAAGGCGAGAGCTTGAGGATGAGATCGATTTAAAGGCGTTGGGAAGTTATAAGATTGGGTTAGGGAATGGACAGTATTCTGCAACCGTGCTGAACAGCAAGGTGGGGATTACAAATTACATAGAGTATGCAACGACTCCTGAAGCTTTAAAGGCTCTTGAAAAAGGGGAAATCGACCTTCTATTTGAGAATCAGGAAGTGATCGATTATCTGATTGCTGAACAGAAATTGAAGGGGAGTATTATCAAAAAAATGAGCAATCTCTACCCTAGGGATGTTGCTTTTGCAATAAGTAAATCCGCTCCGGAGCTAGTAACTTATGTTAACGAGAGATTGGATCGCCTGCATCGTTCCGGTGCTTTTGAAGAGCTGTATCAGCACTATTTCTTCGTTCATTCAGATTATTATAAAGTTATGATGCGCAATAGATTTATTGTGGGAGCCATTATTCTGCTTGGTCTTCTAATCATTAGTGCGGTTTTGCTAAAAATGTATATTAATCACTTACGGCGTGCGGTTTATTCGGAACAGCAATTTTTTGAGGATGTAATAGAGCATAGCGGTATGGTGGTTTGGGCTGTGCAGGCGGATAAAAAGGTAGTTCGGTTTAACAATTACGCTGAGCGAATGACGGGCCTATGCGAGAATGAAGTAGTGGGCAAAAACATTGCGGATATGGAGGGTCTGACAGGCAGTACGGCGGCTATTCGGAATCTGCTGGAAAGGGCCGTACAGCTTGACTATGTTGATAATATCGAGCATAAACTTCCGGACAATTCGCCAGCGGCGCGGTATTTTTCATTTCGGACCACCTTGTTAAAAGGATTGGATAAGCAGGCAGCTGATATTTTTGTGCTTGTAGGAGTGGATATCGATGAGCGCAAACAAAATGAGCTAAGGCTTCAGCAAAGTTATGAGGAACTGGAAGCTACTTACGAAGAGCTGTCAGCGACAGAGGTCGAGCTACAGGAGCAATTTGCTAAGCTGCAAGTAGGTGAACGACGGTTCAGTCTCGCGACAGAGGGTTCTGGTGCATACATGTGGGAGCTTGACTGGGAGACTGGACTGTATAATCTATCGGATCGCTGGTACAAGCTTATGGGCTATACGGAGGATGAAATCAATTCATTCGAAAATGGGGTACTTAGTATTATTCATCCCGATGACCAGCCATCATCCCAAAAGGCAAGACATGATCATCTGGCAGGTTTAACCCCTATCTACGAGACAGAATACCGCATGCGGACCAAAGATAATCAGTTCGTCTGGTTTGAGGTAAGTGGTAAAGCTATCGTTGATCCAAAGGATGAAGTTGTGTTATTTATCGGTTCGCTGATTGATATTAGTAAGCGGAAGCAGGTAGAGCTAAAGCTGAGCAACAGTTATCAGGAGCTTGAGGCAACCTATGAACAGCTTACAGCCACACAGCAGGAGCTTGTAGAGCAATACGATATGCTGGTTGAGAATCAAAAACACATGCATCGTCTGGCTTATGTGGATGAGCTTAGTAATTTACCCAACCGTGTATGTCTACTGGAATCTATGGAGAAATATCTGCAATGTTCAGGAGGCAAGGCGGCGCTGTTGTTCGTAGATACCGATAATTTTAAATACATCAATGATACCTTAGGGCATAAATCCGGTGATGTTCTCATTCAAAAGGCTAGCGAAAGACTGCAGTCGGTGGTGCGTGAAGGGGATATGCTCTCTCGGCTCGGCGGGGATGAATTCGTGATTTTTATTAAGGATATAGAAAACCACGAGGATGTGCTAGACCTGGCGGAGCGGATCCTGAGAGCATTCAGGCAGTCCTTTTTAATCGGAGAGAGTTATTTGTACGTTTCCGTAAGCATCGGAATTTCCTTTTATCCGGAAGATGGGGAGACCACCGAGCAAATCTTGAAAAATGCGGACGTCGCTATGTACCGGGCGAAAGAGGATGGTAAAGGGACTTATGTGGTCTATGACAAATCCATGCATACTGCGTTTAATGAACGGATGAATATAGAGAAGCATTTGCGCAGTGCCATGAATAATAATGAGTTTGAGTTATATTATCAACCGCAGGTGGATATCCAGTCTGGATTAATTTCTGGTTTTGAGGCTTTAATTCGCTGGAATAGTCCAACGCTGGGCTTTGTATCTCCACTTTCCTTTATCAAAATCGCCGAGGATTCCAGGCTGATTATTTATATTGGAGAATGGGTGCTTAGGGAATCGTGCATCTTTATGAAAGGCATTCAAGATCGTATGGGCATTCCTTACAAGATATCAGTTAACATTTCCATTATTCAACTATTGCAGGATGATTTCGTCGAGATGGTGCAGGAAAGTCTGACTGAAAGTGGGCTCAAGCCTAGTTGTCTTGAACTGGAAATTACCGAGTCTATTTTTATGGAATCGTTTGAGAGTATCGTGAATAAGCTTCAATTCCTCAAATCCCAAGGCATTCGTATTGCGCTGGATGATTTCGGAACGGGATACTCATCTCTTAGTTATTTGCAGCAATTGCCGATTTCTACGCTTAAAATGGATAAGACCTTTATCGATTCGCTTTCGGAAAAAGCTTACAGCCAGTCTTTTGTGCAGACCATTATACAGCTGGGCCACAATATGGGGCTGGAGGTCGTTGCGGAGGGAGTGGAAGAGATCAGCCAGCTGGATTTCCTCAGAAAATCGGGCTGCGATAAGGTACAGGGATATCTGGTTAGCAGACCTGTTCCGAAGCAGGAAGTGGTAGAGCTTTTGGAACCGCAGAAGCGTTACGGAATTTAGCAGTTGATACACAGCCCTCATCTACAGGTGGGGGTTTTTGGTGTGAAATGCTTCTGAAATTAAGGCTTTGCAAAAAAACAAGCTCCGACAGATAAACAGTGTCTGTGGAGCTTGCCATTAGCTGATAACAATTTTATTCTTCCCGGTGTTTTTAGCTTCGTAAAGTGCATCATCAGCCTGCTGAAAAGTGGTATTTTTGGAGTCTTCGCCTGTGTAATCATGCATCCCGATACTGACGGTTATGCTTTTCCCTTCCATTTCGGCAAAAGGGGTATCGGCGACTTTAGATAGAATTTGTTGCATGATTTCATAGGATTGCTCAAAGGTTTTGGTAGTCAGAATGACAATGAACTCCTCGCCCCCGTACCGTGCGGCGAAATCATCAGGACCGATATACTCGAGTAGGATCGCTGCGACTTTTTGTAATACGATATCTCCAACGGAGTGTCCATAGCAATCATTTACTTTTTTGAAATTATCGATATCCATAACGGCAAGCTGCATGGAGAATGGATTACTCTGCTGATGCTCGATTAGCCAACCCAAATATTCGTGAAAAGTCTTGTGATTATACAGATCAGTCAGGGGATCTATCTTAGATAGACGATCCATGATTATATTCTGAATGCGTAATTCCTGTTCTGACTTGACGGAGTTCTGCAGGGATTGCATCAAATCACGTCCGCGAACGATTACTGCAAAACCTGCCAAAGCAGTACCTGCAAAAATAAGAGCGATAATGATTGTTTGGGTGATCGGGAAGTACTCGTGAATGGATGTCTTGGTGAATAAAATGATCGTGTACAGTAGAGAAATAGCAGAAGTGGCTATCATATAACTGCTCTTCAGATAGATCATCGAGACTAGTAGCGGGAACAGCATAATTAATGATTTAACATGCAACTCATCGCTGAGATTGACGATAATCAAAACCGCAAATAGATGGCTTGCAACCGTAATGGAGAGTTGGGCCCACAGAGGCCTCCATCTATAGATTACTTCTAGAATAATGATCAAACTCACTATGATGGAATCAGAAATCAACGAGTGCTCAATATAACCGTTCCTGGTTGGGGTTTCCGGACGCTGGCTCCATAAGGATAGAGTCACAATGAACTGAATACTTAAATACACAATCAGGATAATCCAGAATGAATTGAGAAGCACACGATTCCAATAGGTCTGACGAGGAGTTTGAGGTGTGGCGCGCATAATGTGATCCTCTTTTCCAGTGGCAATATGCTTATATATTCGACAATAAGCTCAGGTTTCCTCTTGATGGCTTTCTTGGAAGCGGGAGTTCAACAAGCATCTTTATAAGGGGAGATTGCCTGGCCCGGGGAATGATTGATCGAAAAGGAATACTATAGAAAGTATTTCCTTTAATTAACTCTGCTGATATAATGTTAGAATACATAACATCAATCGAGTGGAGTGGGAATAAAGATGCAGATCCGTCGAAACCAGATTTTCGTAGTCGTCCTGTTGCTTCTTGTCAGTGTGTACAGCTTATTGATTGATATGCTCTGGATGCATAAGCTGGTGATTATTCTGCTTATGGGTTCTCTAGGATGGTTCTCGCTGAATACATCCCGCTACGGTTATCGCAAAGAAGCGCTGCTGAAGGAGTCACAGGACAAAGTGGAGCTTCTTGGCAATGAGATTGTAGTTACCTCGGATCGGCTGCATGGTGCACTTGAAGAAATCAGCCGCCATACAGAGCAGCTGCAGCAGACAGCAGATTATTCACACGCGTATGAAACGGATTTAAGGATTCGCAGCAACGAGGCTAAAGCCAATATTGAAGGGGCCTATCAGACGATGGGCGGTGTAGCCTCAGTTACAGCACATATCGAAGAATTGACGGAAAAACTAGGCTCGAATATGCATTATGCTCGGCAAGGAATGACAGCAATGGTAGATTCCCTGAGCATTGCAGATGTGGTGATGAAGGATCTGCAAACACAGAGTGGGGACATGTTAGCTAAGTTTACTACCCTGAGTAATCATATTGCGATGGTAGAGGAGATCAATACATTGATTAACTCCATTGTGAATGAGACCTCATTGCTCGCGCTGAATGCTTCTATTGAAGCGGCCCGGGCCGGTGAACAGGGCCGCGGATTTGCAGTAGTGGCCAGCCGGATTCGGCAGCTGGCTGATCAAAGCAAGAGCTCGGTAGACCGCTCCTCAGGCATCTTGCTTGACATTAATAATGGAGTACAGCAGGTGCTGGAATCCGTTACGAAAGAGCAAGTCTCAGTGGAGCGTGGGGTGAACGAGGTCGGCACGGTGAAGCTTCGACTCGATGATATCGCGTCGAGAGTAGATGAAGTAGGCAGCGCCGTAACGGAAACAATCGATGCTGCCGCGAAGCAGGGCAAGCTGATTGTAGAAGTGACGACGGAGCTGAGCGGTGCTGTAGCGATCGTGAATGAGACGATTGCCAATGTAGACCTTACGCTGGAGCAGGTGACACGGCAGCGGGATCAAATTGGGCAGCTGAACGAAGTCAGCGCCAATCTGTTGGCGGAGTCACAATCGTTGCAGCAATCGGTTACTAGCATTGCGGGCAGAGCGGAAATTGAGATGAGCCAATATGCAGCCCGGCTTCAGGAAATGCAGAGTCTCTTGGAGACGATTTCCGCCAAGGAAGAACTTTACGCTCCAGATACTGAAGTTCATCAAGGTGTTTTGAATGCTTACATTAAGAGAATTCCAGATGTACAAGCCATTTGGTCCAATCGGACGGATGGAACCTTTATCTACTCCGAGCCAGCGGCTGGCCTGTTGAATGCTAAGCGGCGTGATTGGTGGAATGGGGCCATGAATGAAGGTGAATATGTCTCTAAACCTTATGTATCTGCGATTACGAAACGTTCTTGTATTACATTATCTAGAGCAATCCGGAATCGTCAGGGAGATGTAGTAGGCGTGGTTGGTATTGATTTAGCGGTGTGATAAAGCTACAACAGCAAGCCCTTCTGTAGCAGAGGCTTGCTGTTGTTTTATTCTGATGCTAACACAACTTTGCTTTAGGAAGCGCTGACCTGCAATTGCTTCCACGTTGCCTGCCAGTTTTTTTGTGATATTCGTTTTTCATAAATAGGGAGTAAGTTCGGATTATTGTTGAAATGAGGGGTAGCCCGCAACACTACATTAATAACATCCGCAATCCCATGCGGAGCGGTGAGGATAACCTTGCCGTATTCATCTAAGGAAAGCCCAAGCGCTGTAGCTGTTTCCGGAAACTTGGAGATGGCATCTACAGATGACGTATAGGGTGCAAGGTTGTTAATGGTATGCATTCTTGCTTCATTCTTAACAGACCATGGCACATAGGGATTTAATTCCCTCAGTTTTGCCTCCCATTGCTTTTCCACTTCCTCATGAAGATTGCTGCCGTCATAATAAATAACATCAATATCTGGCAAAGGGGTCCGTTCTTCAAAGCCATGTAGGGTGTCCCAGATTTTTGAACGTACAAACCCAGCACAAACCCACCAGTCAGGTAACTGTAGCGATCTGGCATTTTCTAAAATATCCATCATCCAGGGATCATTATGTACAAGCTGAATGATATCTGCCTCGTGTTCTATTTTGTGCAAACTGCCACCTCCGAATATTCATGCTTCCAATCTGTTAATATCATACAACAAGAGTTTCAATAGAGGTATAAAGGGACAGGCTGAATGGACAGAGGCATGAACTATCTTTATAATGAATCGACATCGAGACCTTTGGAGGCGGTGACCGTGCAATATACGTTTACTATATTACTGCAATTGTTGGAAAGAGCTGCGTTATTGCTGATGTGTCTGTTTGTATTGACTCGTCTGCCGCGGTTTAAAGAGGTTTTTCAAAAAGAGAGTTACGCTCCGCAAGAGTTTGCTATTGCGACGATGATCTTCAGCTTATTTGCCATTTTTGGCACTTATAGCGGGATTAATGTGGAAGGTTCGCTTGTGAATGTACGAATTATCGCCATCGTATCTGGCGGGATTTTGTTCGGGCCATGGGTTGGACTTATAACAGGCATCATCTCAGGGGTTCACCGTTTTCTGATTGATATCGGAGGGGTAACCTCTCTTCCTTGTCTGATTACGAGTATCACCGCAGGCATAGTGTCTGGGATAATCTATCGCCGCACCTCTGGTGAGCGTCGCTGGATAGCAGGGATTTTGGCGGGAATGGCCTGTGAGGCACTGACGATGCTGCTTATTCTAGCGATGGCTCAACCGATGGCGCTGGGTGTAGATATCGTGTCCAAGATCGCTTTTCCGATGATTATGAGCCAGATTAGTGTCGGCCTGATTGTTGTGTTAGTGCAGAGCGTGGAAGGTGAGAAGGAACGGATTGCGGCTAAGCAGTCCAAGCTGGCGCTTGATATTGCCAATAAGACCTTGCCGTATTTTCGCAATATTAATCAGGAGTCGCTGCGCACCATCTGCCAGATCATCAAAGAGGATATCGGTGCAGACGCTGTAGCCATTACCGATACTCGGTTTATTCGTGCCTATGTTGGCGTGGGTGAGGAGGATTATGAGACAACTAACGATATTATCAGTGAGGAAACTAAAGTAACGTTGTCCAGTGGTGAAATTACCATCCGTAACGATGATAGTGATTACGTGAATCCGCAGATCAAGTCGCTGATCATCATACCTTTGAAGGAAAAGGGTGAGGTGACGGGAGCACTCAAAATCTATTACACCAAAGCCCACAAGATTACCTACTCGCTCCAAGCTATGGCCGTGGGTCTGTCGCAAATGATCTCTACCTTGATGGAAGTGTCGCGGGTGGAAGGCATTAAGGAAATGGCGAACAAAGCGGAGCTGAAGGCACTGCAGACCAGCATTAACCCGCATTTTTTATTCAATGCACTGAATGCGATTGCGTCCTCGATTCGAATTAACCCGGATAAGGCGCGCGAGCTGATTGTGAATCTGTCCGGTTATATGAGATACAATCTGGAGCTTACCGATGAATTCATTGATATCAAACGAGAGCTACAGCAGGTCCAGCAATACGTAGAGATCGAAAAGGCGCGTTTTGGAAGCCGGCTTAACGTGCTTTATGATATTGATGAGGTTCAGGTTCGGATTCCGAGTCTGATCATTCAGCCGCTTGTAGAAAATGCGATTATACATGGCATACTGAAGGTAAGAGGGACAGGAACAGTAACGATTTCTGTAAAAGACCACGGGGATACCGTACGGGTGGGCATTCGCGATACCGGAGCTGGCATCAGCAAGGAAACGATAGAGAAGGTCTATACTGGCGATATGCCGGAGAATAAAATCGGGCTGTTTAATGTACACCAGCGGGTAAAGCTGATCTATGGGACTGGACTTACCATTCAGAGATTGGATAAAGGGACGAACATTTTTTTTGATGTTAAAAAGGAGGACCAATGAGAGCGATCATCGTAGAAGATGAAGAGCTGGCAAGACAGGAGCTGGCTTATTTAATAGAGACGCACAGCGGGATCGACATAACGGCACAGTTTGAAGATGGGTTGGACGCGCTTAAATTTTTGCAGAGTGATACGATAGATGTGATTTTTCTGGATATTAATATTCCCTCCATCGACGGAGTGCTGTTGGCACAAAATATCAGTAGATTCTCGGTAAAACCCTACATAGTGTTCATCACTGCGTATAAGGAGCATGCCGCTGAGGCGTTTGAGATTGAAGCTTTTGACTATATTCTTAAGCCTTATAGCGAGGTACGCATCAAAGCCATGCTGCACAAGCTGGAAAATGCGTTTGCCAGCCGTGGACGACAGGGGGAAGAAGAACGTAATCCGGTCAGTGACAAGGTCAATCTGTGGAAAAATGAAAAGATTATCGTAGTGAATGCCGACGATATTTATTACGCCTCCGCGCAGGAAAAAAGCACAAGTGTGATGACTAAAGGTGAGGAATACAGCATGGCACTTAGTATCAGCGATTTCTTTCAGCGGCTGCCGCAGGATCGTTTTTTTCGCTGCCATCGTTCCTATATTGTTAACCTGTCCAAGATCAAGGAAATCATCCCGTGGTTCAACAATACGTATTTGCTGCGCCTGCATGATTTAGGTTTTGAAGTGCCGGTAAGTCGTAGTAAGGTAAAGGAATTCAGGCAGATTATGCGCTTATAAATGCAATTCATTCTTCATTTCCGTCATCTCATGCCGGATTTCTCTCAACATCGGCTGGTTTAGCTACAATAAAGAGGCGATAGAAGCTCTTGTAGCAGACAACGAGAGAGAAAGAAGGAAAAGACCATGACTACGACAATGGACAGCAAAAGCACCAAACGGTGGCTAATCGTATTAGGTACAGTAATTATGCAAATGGGTCTAGGTACCATCTATACATGGAGCTTATTTAATGCGCATCTGGTAACAAAATTTGGCTGGGAGCTTAACTCCGTTTCGATTACTTTTTCTATAACGAGCTTTGCACTCGCTTTCGCGACCTTGTTCGCAGGGAAGCTGCAGGATCGTTTCGGGCTTCGCCGTTTGACTGCTACTGCTGGGATTGTGCTCGGACTAGGATTGATTCTTAGCTCGCAGGCCAATTCACTCTTCATGTTCTATTTATTGGTTGGGGTGATCGTTGGTTTTGCGGATGGGACAGCTTATATCACTTCATTATCTAATTTAATTAAATGGTTTCCGAATAATAAAGGTTTAATCTCCGGCGTGTCCGTTGGTGCTTATGGAACAGGGAGTTTGATCTTTAAATATATTAACGGCGGGTTGATTGACTCAGTGGGTGTGTCTAATACATTTATGTATTGGGGTTTGATTGTAATGGGCATGATTGTAATCGGTTCCTTGCTCGTAAGAGAAGCTCCGGTTCAAGCGGCCCCAGCACCAGCGGGTTCAACGACAGCTACAGTAATGAGTTCACCGAAAGACTATACGGTCAAAGAAATGCTGCGGACAAAAGAAGCTTATCTGCTATTTATCATCTTTTTCACCGCTTGTATGTGTGGTCTGTATCTGATCGGTATTGTAAAAGATATCGGCGTGCAGCTGGCTGGACTTGATGTACAGACAGCAGCTAGTGCGGTGGCTATGATTGCGATCTTTAATACAGCGGGACGTTTAATTCTGGGTGCTTTATCTGACAAAATGAGTCGCTTGAAGCTGGTAGGCGCATCACTTGCTGTAACTGCGGCGGCTATGCTGACCCTCAGCTACGCGACCCTGAATTTCGGACTTTTCTTCACTTGTGTAGCAGCCATTGCGTTCTGCTTTGGCGGGAATATTACGGTGTTCCCCGCCATTGTCAGCGACTTCTTCGGACTGAAAAATCACAGTAAGAATTACGGAATTGTCTACCAAGGTTTTGGTATTGGTGCCCTTTCCGGTTCGTTTATCGCCGTCTTCCTAGGCGGGTTCAAACCAACCTTTGTTATCTTTGGCCTCTTGTGTCTGCTGGCCTGTATCATCGCGATTTCTCTGAAACCGCCAGTGGCGAAGTCGAAAGAGAAAAAAGCGCTGCGTCTCAAAGCAACGGAACGTACGGCTTAAGATGTAATTGAAGTTAGAACCAGGCAGCGATTCTCCGGTTAGTGGAGAATCGCTGCCTGGTTTTTTTGATTTGCGGTGGCTTGCTGAGCTGAGACTTGTTTGGGCGGATTATCTTCAATTGGAAGAAGGAGTTTTGCTGGGATCTGAGAAATAACTGCATTCTGTGCAACTATTCCGTATGAAATAGTGAATCTTCGGATTTTAGCTGTATTCTGTACAACTAAAACCTCGAGATGTTGCTTTGAGGCGAAAAAACCAAGGAAATAGTTGCACCAAATACATCTATATCTAATGGTGGTGTGATGCGTGAAAAAATAGTTGTATGAAATACAGTTAAACGTGACTACCCTTGCACCAGCATGGTAAGCAGTGCATCAATAGGACAGTGTGGTCGAAGCAGTGTTGGATGTGATCTGATTCTTGCGGAACTCGGATGGAGAGACCCCGCTAAGCTTATTGAATATGCGGTTGAACTGGGAGAAGCTGTTGAATCCGCATTGCCCGGCGATCTCGGAAATCTTCAGGCGGGTGTAAATCAGCAATTGCTGGGCATTACGGACCCGGGTCATCTGAATATATTCTGTCAGCGTGGAGCCGGTGATTAACTTAAATTGGTGTGATAAATAATAGGAGCTGATAAAGAACTCTTTAGCGAGGAAATCAAGGGACAACTCGCTGTTGTAATGGCTATGGATGTATGCGGTGATCGAGTAGATTTTTTGCATAATGGCATTTCCGATCTCCTCTGGGACATAGCTGTTCTGGTCTCTACGCTGGTATAAAGCACATAGAAACTGTTGGAAAAGGCTGTGAATCAGTACTGGATTTAATGGTGAAGTGCTATGTGATAAGGTGAAGATAGCGTTAAGAGGATCAAACACGGCTTTGCGTAACTCTTTTGGCAAACGGTAGATCGGTATTTCTTCCCGAAATGAGAGGAACATACTTTTGTAAGCGTTCTCTAAACCGGGTATATCCTTGGGCATGGCGAAGTTTATGATCAGCCGCTTAAATGGCGGCCCTTCCGGATATTGTGTCTTATGCATCCGATAAGGACGCAGGAGTACGATGTCATACTGCTGGAGGGCGCAGACATTCCCATCGATAATATGAGTGGCTCGGGAATCCATTAAGATATGAATCTCGTAAAAATCATGAAAATGCTGAACCTCCATATTGATATCATGAGAACGCTGGTCATAATCAAAATAATAAAAAAGGGGATCAACGGGCGTGTTGATACGTACGCTATACCCTTGTTCGTACAGTAAGTCGCTTTCAAGCAAATGCTCTCACCGCCTTATTCTGTAATATGCACTTATTATATGTTCAGAAAAGCAAGATTTGCAATATATGAGGGTTATTACAGCAAATATAAAGTAGTTTTTGTATGGAATGGTTTGATATATTACGGGTGAATGGAACTACCCAACATGAGGGAAGACCCAAAATAGCAGGCGAAGGGGCGGGAAACAGATGAACAACATCCGGATTAGTAAAGTTGAGATCATTGAAAAGCTGAACCGCGTGACGGATAAGCTGCTGAAGCTGGAGCGGCCGGAAAACGAAGCCGAACTGCAAAATTTAGGGGAGGATGCGGGACGACGGGGGTATTTTGCTCGTGATTTTGGCATGGAGGAATGGGATTGGCCGCAGGGAGTGGGGCTTTACGGACTTCAAAAGCTTGAACAGCATTTCAAGGATGAGCGTTATCAAGAATATGCCAAGCTTTGGATGAGCAAGCAGCTGGGCAAGGGACTGCCGAGCCGGAATATCAATACAACAGCGCCGTTGCTGTCATTAATGGAACTGAAGGAAGCGGAGGAATTAAGCCTGGAATGGGTGCAGTGGTTGATGCATGGCTTGCCGCGGACGGAGGAGTCTGGTTATCAGCATGTCACAACAGGAGCGAGCAAGGATGAAGTTACGCTCAATGATAATGAAATCTGGATTGATACGTTATTTATGGCTATTTTGTTCACGGCAAAAATGGGTGTGAAATACGATAATTCCGCATGGCGGCAAGCGTCGCTTTACCAACTGTTGCTGCATATCAAATACCTTTATGATAAAAAGAAGGGGCTTTTTTTTCATGGCTGGCATTTTGGCGGCCGGCATAATTTCAGTGAAGCCTTCTGGTGCCGGGGCAATAGCTGGTTTACACTCGGTCTGCCTGAATACCTGGAGTTGATGGGGCCGTATCTGGACAGTGGAGTGTTTGAATATCTTCAACAGATCCTGAACGCACAGGCAACAGCTTTATTAGCCTGCCAGAGCGGAGACGGATTATGGCATACGCTGCTGGACGACTCTAGCAGTTATACTGAAACGTCAGGCTCAGCAGCTATCGCAGCGGGTATTTTGCATAGCGTACGCAGGGGGGGGTTGCCGGAATCGTATGCAGATCCTGCCCTAAAAGCGATCCGGGCGGTGCTGGACAGAATTGACGATGAAGGCACGGTGCTTGGTGTATCCGGCGGTACTCCGATTGGTGCTGCAAAAGAAGATTATAAGCAAATCATTATTGCCCCTATGGCCTACGGGCAGGCCATGGTTTTAGTCGCACTAGGTGAAGCGTTACATTACTGTTGAGGTTGAGTAAATAGCTAAGGAGAGAGTCAATAAAGCTGGAGAAATATTTGCTTGTAACTTCGCTGGTGCTTGGAGTATACTATTTTCGGGATGGTTAAGCGCTTACCTTGAAGGAGGATAAGCAAACATGGTAAATTCGATCGTAGTTGGCATTATTGGGGCAGGCAGAATTGGCCGGCTTCATGCAGATAATCTGCGTGTGATGCCGTCATTTAAGTTGAAATCCATTGCGGAGGCTGTGGTAAGTGAGGAATTGCTGGTCTGGGCAGAGAGCCGGAATCTTGGCTCTGCATTTGTGAATGGGCAAGACCTTCTGAATGACCCTGAGATCGAGGCTGTGTTTATCTGCACACCTACGGATACCCACGCCTCTTGGATTGAGCTAGCAGCCCGGGCTGGAAAACATATTTTCTGTGAAAAGCCGATCAGCCTGTCGTCAGAGTTTACCCACCAGGCACTGAAGATAGTGGAGGATGAGGGTGTATTGCTACAGGTCGGCTTCAACCGGCGAATGGACCCTAGCTTCCGCAAACTTAAGCAACTGGTTCAGTCAGGAGAACTAGGCAGTCCACATATTGTGAAGATCACATCACGTGATCCGCAGCCTCCGGGTGAGGCTTATGTGCGGTCTTCCGGCGGGATGTTTATGGATATGACGATTCACGATTTTGATATGGCCCGTTATCTGATGGGTGAGGAAGTAACAGAAGTTTATACCCGAGGTGCCAATCTTGTTGATCCGATGTTTGGGCGCTGCGATGATGTGGATACAGCTGTCATCACGCTGACCTTTGCCAGTGGCGCAATCTGCATCATTGATAACAGCCGTAAGGCTGTATATGGTTATGATCAACGCGTGGAGGTGTTCGGTTCCTGCGGCTCAGCCACCGCCGACAACTGCCGTCCAACAACTGTGGAGGTTTCAACTGCTGCTTCGGTCACACGCGATCAGCCGCTTCATTTCTTTCTCGAGCGGTATAACCAGGCTTTCGTGGAAGAGGTTGCCGCATTTGCTCGGGCAATCCGCTTGCAGGAGCCTATCGTTTGCAGCGGGCTTGATGGGCAACAGGCGGAACGGATTGCTGAAGCCGCTAAAGAATCCTATCTTACCGGGTTTCCGGTCAAGTTGTCTTCTTGTGCTGGAGAGGGAATATCGGCGATACAATATTTGTAAGCGAATGCAGATGCTGAAGATGGGGGAGGTCTGTGAAGATGTCCAATCTAATCATTAAAGCCGGAGCACCCGGCAAAGATGGACTTGTAGCGGCAGTGAGCAAGGAGAGCGCTGGATGGGAGTATGTAGGGTTTGAAGTGTACCAGCTGCAAGTTGGGGATACGCTGAGCCGCAGCGCGGAAGGGAATGAAATCTGTCTGGTGCTGCTGGCGGGCAAGGCGGATGTGAGAGCAGGCGCCCAGTTGTTCGCTGGGATCGGTGAACGTATGTCTGTATTTGAGGATTTGCCGCCGTATGCGGTGTATATTCCGGCGGGAGGGCATTATGAAGTTACAGCCTTGACGGAGCTGGAACTTGCGGTTTGCCTTGCACCAGGAACGGGCAAATATGCGCCACGTTTGATCGCTCCGTGCGATACTGTAGCCGAAGCCCGCGGTTCTGGCAGCATGTCACGGCGAGTGGTCAACATTTTGCCTGAGCAGAGTGAAGCCGAGAGCCTGCTGGTCGTGGAAGTGCGTACGGGTGGCGGCAACTGGTCCAGCTATCCTCCGCACAAACATGACTGTGACAATCTACCTGCTGAGTCTTATCTGGAAGAGACATACTACCACCGGGTTAACCCGGCTCATGGTTTTGTAGTGCAGCGGGTGTATAATGATGACCGCAGTCTCGATGAGACGATGGCGGTGTCTGACCGCAGTATTGTATTGGTTCCGGAGGGCTATCATCCTGTATCGGCACCGCCGGGCTATGATTCTTATTATCTCAATGTGATGGCAGGTCCGGTCCGCACATGGGTTTTTCATAATGATCCGGAACATGAATGGCTGTTCGAGATGCAGCAACACCAGAAGGATAAGAAGGAATAGTGTAGCAGCACGCACGAAAAGGGGGCTTCCGCAAGGCGGAGGCTCCTTCTTTGTGTCGATGTATTGACCAAATGATCGCCACAGTAACAGAGTCCCTTGCACCGCTTAATAGACACTGTCAGAAGAGTTCCTTATAATCTAGGTATAGGATTGATTGTACGAACGTAAAGGCGGGCTCACTAACGATGAAACCTACGATATATGATGTGGCACGGGAAGCGGGAGTCTCCATCGCTACGGTGTCCAAGGTGTTGAACAAGAACGGGAGAATTAGCGATAAGACACGGGAGAAGGTTCATCGGATCATGGAGGAGCTGAATTACCAGCCGAGTCTGGTGGCTTCTGCGCTGACGAGTCGCCGAACGGGAACAATCGGGCTGATGATTCCCGATATTTCTAATCCCTTTTTTGCTGAGGCGGCCCGAGGTATTGAGGATTATGCTCAGGAGCAGGGAAGCGACTTAATTGTATGCAGTACAGACCGGGATGATGAGAAGGCGGCCAGGTATATCTCACTGCTCCTGCGCAAACGGGTGGACGGTATAATCATTGCTTCTCATACAGGGAATCCGGATATGGTCCGCCGTCTGCTGGCTGATCACGTGCCGCTTGTGTTATTTTCGGCTGATATCCGGATGATGGAGAGCAACAGCGTCACGGTGGATGACTATAAGGGAGGCTATCAGGCGACAGAATATCTGTTGTCCTTGGGCCATCGCAGGCTCGGCGTTATCTCTGACAATTTACCGGGGAGTATGCTGCGCGTGGAAGGCTTTATGGATGCGCTCAAGGCAGCAGGTGTTGGCTTTGACAATCCGGCTAATCTCACGCATACCTCAGCCACGCTGGAGAATGGCCGCAAAGCGGCTGCCGTGATGCTGGCTCAGGCGCAGGAAGACCGGCCGACCGCCATATTCGCCTGCAACGATCTGCTCGCGATTGGGATATTGAAGGAGGCGCGCAGCGCAGGCTTGTCAATACCCCGTGATCTGTCCGTAGTGGGTTTTGACAATACAATGCTGGCTGAAATTTGCCATCCTACCTTGACCAGCATTGCTCAGCCTCTGCGTGAGATGACGGAACAGGCGATGATTCTGCTGAACGAATCTATCGACAATCCCGATAGTTCTAAGCGCAAGATCATGCTGATGCCGGAACTGATAGTCCGCCATTCCACTGGACCGGCACCGCATTAGGAAGAAACAACCTCTACAAACGGAGTAAGAACGCCGACTCCTATCTGAAGACCTGTACCTCGCTTAGCAGCGAGGTACAGGTCTTTTCTTTGTTTTTTTCTGGTACATGAGTTCAGTTCCCAACTTCGTTTAAGTTCAGGATTGCCAAACTCCAATTTCTAAACTATACTAATGGAAATTAGGTTAAGCGCTTAACCCATCCCCCGATGATTGTTGTATCTCATTAATCCATTTTACTGAAGTTTTCTCAAGGAGGCGTCATAATGAACGGTTTACAGTTCGATCCTGCACGACCGCTGGATTTAATCGCTGTCGGTCGGCTCTGTATTGACTTGAACGCTAATGAAACCGGAAGACCCATGGAAGAGACATTGACGTTTACCAAATATGTCGGCGGTTCTCCCGCTAATATCGTAATTGGAGCAGCGCGGCTAGGGATGCGCACTGGCTTTATCGGTAAGATATCCGATGATCAGATGGGCCGTTTTATCCGAACTTATCTGCAAAGGAATGGCATTGACGATAGCCAGGTGAGCGTTGACCAGACTGGTGCAGTGACTGGGCTTGCTTTTACTGAAATAAAGAGTCCTCAGGAGTGCAGCATTCTGATGTACCGGGATCATGTGGCTGATTTGCTGCTGAGTACGGAGGAGATCTCGGAAGAGTATATTCGGAAGTCCAAGGCACTGCTGATCTCAGGTACTGCACTGGCACAAAGTCCGTCTCGTGAGGCTGTGTTTGTCGCTTTGGAGTTCGCCCGCAAGCATGATGTCACTGTATTTTTTGATCTCGATTATCGCCCCTATACTTGGAAGTCAGCTGCAGAAACAGCGGTCTATTATAATCTGGCAGCTGAGAAATGCGATTGTATCATCGGTACCCGTGAGGAATTTAATATGATGGAGAGCCTGTACAATGTGACAGATGCAGATGACGAAGCAACAGTTAACCGCTGGTTCTCGCACCAAGCTAAGCTGGTCGTTATCAAGCATGGCGGGAGTGGTTCAATCTCTTACACTGCGGATGGGCAGAAGCATCGGAGTGGTATTTTTCCCGCTAAAGTATTGAAGACATTTGGAGCCGGGGATTCCTACGCCTCAGCCTTTATTCACAGTCTAATGCGGGGTGAAAGCGTCGGTGAGGCCATGCGCCGCGGCAGCGCGTCGGCATCCATTGTCATCTCCCGCCACAGCTGTTCGGATGCCATGCCAACCTTGGATGAATTGGAAGCGTTTTTATTGTCTAACGAGGAAATCACTTCAGGTGCAGAGTAAGTAGCCGGAGGTTGGAGAGGACACAACTCAAACAACCCCAGATCGAATAGCTATGCAAGATTAGATTACATTCGCAGGATCGCATTAATGAGATGAAGGAGTGAGTAGAATGGCACAGCAAACCGTGCAAGTGCTAAACAACTATATTGACGGGCAGTGGGTAGAGGCGGCTACGGAGCACTCAGAAACGGTATACAATCCAGCGTCTGGTGAGGAGATGGCAAGGGTTCCGCTGTCCAGCAGAGTCGATGTTGATCGGGCAGTGGCGGCGGCAAAGGCGGCTTTTGCAGGCTGGTCCAAGACACCGGTGCCGCGCAGAGCACGGATCTTGTTCAAATATCAGCAGCTGCTGGTGGAGCATTGGGATGAACTGGCGAAGACGATCACGCTGGAGAATGGAAAAAGCTTCAAAGAGGCCTACGGAGAGGTGCAGCGCGGCATTGAGTGTGTGGAATTTGCGGCAGGTGCGCCGACGCTGATGATGGGCCGGCAGCTGCCCGACATCGCGACAGGCATCGAGTCTGGGATGTATCGCTATCCCATCGGTGTAGTCGCCGGGATCACACCGTTTAATTTTCCGATGATGGTGCCTTGCTGGATGTTCCCGTTGGCTATCGCCTGTGGGAATACCTTTGTGCTGAAGCCCTCCGAACGCACCCCGCTGCTGGCAGCGCGTTTGGTTGAATTGCTAGAGGAAGCCGGGCTTCCGAAAGGTGTGCTCAATCTGGTTAACGGTGCGCATGAGGTGGTAAACAGCCTGCTGGAGCATCCTGATGTGAAGGCGATTTCCTTCGTTGGCTCACAGCCAGTGGCCGAATATGTCTACAAGAAGGGTACGGCGTGTTTGAAGCGGGTTCAGGCGTTGGCAGGGGCGAAAAATCACTCTATTGTGTTGGCCGACGCGAATCTTGAGGCTTCAGCAACACAGATTGTCAACGCAGCCTTCGGCTCGGCGGGAGAGCGCTGTATGGCTTGCTCCGTGGTAACAGTGCAGGAAGAGGTTGCTGATGAGCTGATCTCCATCCTCCTGCGTGAATGTGAGCAGATGAACATCGGCGATGGCTTGGACGACGACACGTTTCTTGGGCCAGTTATCCGCCAAAGTCATAAAGACAAAACGGTCGCTTATATTGAACAAGGCGTGGCTGAGGGTGCTAAGCTGCTAAGAGACGGCCGGGCGGATGCTGCGGTGCAGGGACAGGGTTATTTTATCGGCCCAACGTTGTTTGATGGAGTGACTCGGGAAATGAAAATCTGGCAGGAGGAAATTTTCGCGCCTGTCCTGGCAGTGATCCACGTCAAGGATGTAGAAGAGGCGATTGAAATTGCCAATGCCTCTCGTTTTGCCAACGGGGCTTGTATTTTTACGAATGACGGCGGGAAAGTGCGTTATTTCCGGGAAAATATCGAGTCAGGCATGTTGGGTGTCAATGTCGGAGTGCCAGCACCGATGGCCTTTTTCCCTTTCTCCGGCTGGAAGGATTCCTTCTATGGCGATCTGCATGCGAATGGAAGCGACGGGGTTGAATTTTATACACGCAAAAAAGTCGTCACTGCCCGCTGGCAGTAACAAAAACGGCGAAAGGGAGGCTTCACGTGGATACGATTAGATTAACGACGGCGCAGGCGCTGGTGAAATTTCTGAACCAGCAATATGTGGAATTTGGCAATGGACCGGAGCGTTTTGTACACGGTATATTCACCGTTTTCGGCCATGGCAATGTACTTGGACTGGGGCAGGCACTTCAGGAAGCGCCGGGTGAGATGACGGTCTATCAGGGGAGGAATGAGCAAGGAATGGTGCATGCGGCGACTGCCTTTGCCAAGCAGAGCCGCAGACGGCGAATCATGGCCTGCACCGCTTCGGTAGGGCCGGGTTCAGCCAATATGCTGACAGCCGCTGCCACTGCGACGGCGAATCAGATTCCCGTGCTGCTACTCCCCGGCGATACCTTTGCCACCCGTCAACCGGACCCGGTACTTCAGCAAATGGAGCACACCTACAATCTGTCGATAACGGTCAACGATGCCTTCAAAGCGGTGAGCAAATACTGGGACCGGATTTATCGGCCAGAGCAGCTGATGACAGCATTGCTGAACGCGATGCGTGTGCTGACTGATCAGGCAGACACCGGGGCAGTCACGATTGCGCTGCCGCAGGATGTGCAAGGGGAGGCCTGGGACTATCCACTTGAGTTCTTCCGCAAGCGCATCCATCGGATCGTTTCCCGTACTCCGCATCCGGATGAGCTTGCTGCGGCTGCTGATCTTATTGCCAGCAAACAGCGACCTCTGCTGGTCTGTGGGGGTGGAGTCCGGTATGCAGATGCAGGGATGGAATTACGTGCATTTGCAGAGAAATTCGCCATCCCATTCGGTGAGACGCAAGCCGGAAAAAGTGCCGTGGCAAGCGACTGTGCCTACAATCTCGGTGGCATAGGAGTTACCGGGAATGGCTGTGCTAATACGTTGGCCGCAGAAGCGGATCTGGTGATCGGTGTGGGTACCCGGTTTACGGACTTCACGACAGGTTCGAAGAGTTTGTTCGCCCATCCCGAGGTGGAGTTCCTGACAATTAACGCTTCCCTCTACCATGCCTCCAAGCTGGATGCGCTGGCTGTGGTCTGCGATGCTGCCGAAGGTCTTAGAGCGCTGTCTGCCACGTTGGAGGAGCGTGGTTACCGCACCGCTTATACAGATGAAATTGTAGTGGCAAAAAAGGCATGGCAAGTGGAAAGAAAGCGTCTATCTGACGTGGAGTATACGGTGAATCAGGAGGCAGATCGTTCTTCAGTTTCCTTCGTGCCGGAGGTTGCCGGACATCTTGACGAGAAGCTATCTGAATATGCGGCGAAGTTGAACACTTCGCTGGCGCAAACACAGGTACTCGGGATCCTCAATGAATATCTTCCGAAAGACGCCATTGTGATAGGAGCCGCAGGCAGCTTACCGGGCGACATGCAGCGGATGTGGAATTCCACTGTGCCGGATACTTACCATATGGAATATGGCTTTTCGTGTATGGGGTATGAAATCTCCGGTGCACTCGGTGTGAAATTGGCGGAACCGGACCGGGAGGTATATGCATTGGTGGGCGATGGCAGCTATCAAATGCTGCATTCGGAACTAGTGACGAGCCTTCAGGAGAACAAGAAGATCAACGTTATTTTGCTTGATAACATGGGGTTCGGCTGCATCAACAACCTGCAGATGGAGCAAGGACTGGATAGCATGGCGACTGAATTCCGCTACCGGGGCCCGGAAGGTCAGCTGAGCGGCGAACTGATAGGCATAGATTATGCAGCAAGTGCCGCGGGATATGGAGTGAAGACCTTCCGTGCGTCAACGGCTGAGCAGCTGCGTGATGCTTTGAGGGAGGCTCAGCTGCAGGATCGTTCCACCCTAATTGACATTAAGGTGCTGCCCAAGACAATGACACATGGTTACGGAGCCTGGTGGAATGTTGGTGTTCCAGAAGTGTCCGGCAGTGAAGCCGTTCGGGCTGCCCACAAGCAGAAGCTTGAACAGCTTGGAAAGGCCCGCAGTTATTAGTATTAGTAATACTGTGAAACGGAAGGGGTAGAATCGATGATGTTCAAAGAACATACGGTCAAGCTGGCGATTGCTCCTATCGCCTGGACTAATGATGATATGCCTGAACTGGGAAAAGACAATACCTTTGAACAGTGCATTAGCGAAATGGCGCTTGCAGGGTTTCAGGGAAGCGAGGTGGGCAACAAGTATCCACGCTCTCCGGAACGGCTGCACCGGGCACTGGAGCTTCGTGGACTTGAGATTGCCAGCGCTTGGTTCAGCGCATATCTGACTGTGCGGCCATATGAGGAGACAGCGGAGGCTTTTTGCGCGCATCGTGATTTTTTATATGAGATGGGTGCGAAGGTGATTGTCGTCTCAGAGCAAGGGCGGAGTATTCAGGGACAAATGGATACGCCGCTATTTGCTAATAAACCTGTATTCACAGAAGCGGAGTGGGACGCACTTGCCGATGGACTGGGTGGGCTTGGCCGGCTGGCTGCTGAAAAAGGTATGGCGCTTGTATACCATCATCATATGGGGACAGGGGTGCAGACTGGCGCCGAAATTGCTAAGCTAATGGAGCTCACGGAACCGGAAGAGGTGTCTCTGCTGTTCGATACCGGGCATCTAGCCTTTGCGGGTGAGAATCCCTTAGAGGTGTTGCGCATCCATTTACCTCGGATTAAACATGTCCATTTGAAGGATATACGTCCGGAGGTTGTTCAGCGTGTGCTGCGGGATCAGCTCAGTTTTCTACAGGCTGTAAAAGCGGGCGCATTCACCGTACCTGGCGATGGATGTATATCCTTTGCAGAGATTTTCACCGAATTAGCAGGTTACTCTTATACGGGATGGTTTGTAGTGGAAGCGGAGCAGGATCCGGCACTTGCCGATCCGTTGGAATATGCGATCAAGGCGCGCCGTTATATCAGAGATCTGAGTGGTTTATAGGCCGAGGAGGCTACCACTTGGTGCTTGGCGGCTGCTCGGACAGATTTATATGCGGGGGTTCACGGCTATGGCTGTGCGCACCTCGCCTTTTTAATGAACAGGTGTAAAAAACGAATCGCTTCGTTGGTCGGGTTCATGTTGTATGTGTTATAATGGCAGCAAATTAGGCGGAAGAGTGTCCATTTCCATGATAGTGCAGCCAAATATCTATGAACTACTCGTGCATTAGCGGCTGAACCGTGGCCGGGTATCCTAACGGTTGTACAGAGGGGGTTATCTATTGTTCCGTTCCTGGTATCGCCGATTGCTGCTGTCCTACTTTCCTATTTTTTTGCTTACTGTGACGATACTGATTTTTGCCTCTTTTGTATTTATTAATGATATTTCACGAATGGAAACCAAAAAAGCGGACCGTATCACCGCCAGCTATCTTATGGATAATGTGGACCGAACGATCAAGGAAGCTGAATTGTCAGTGCTGGAGGCTGCTGAACGCAGCGATGCTTATAAACGTTATTTTAACAATCAAGGCCAGATGGATATGGCGACCGTCTACGCTGTTGCCCAGAATCTACGTAACTTGACGCGTGAATCGCCCTATATTCAGTCCATCTATCTTTATGACAAGAGAAATGAAAGCGTTTTAACAGAAACTGGATTAAAGGACCTTTCAGGATTTGTAGACGAGGATTGGATTGGCCGCATCACCTCCGGCTCTTTATCGGAAGGCTGGCAGCCTGTTAGGGAATACAAAGATGAATTTCAGCGTACGTCTATACGTGTGCTTACCATAAATAAAGGTATGCCGCTGCCCTTCGGTTCGGAGGGAGTGCTCGTAATCAATCTGAAAATGAGCGGAATGGAACAGATCGTCGACGGTATGGTCAACGAACAGTTGTCCTTTCTGACTATCTTTGGCGCAGATGGACAGGTGGTCTATCAGGCCCATTCGGACAGTGAAGGTGCCAAGAATGGGAAGCAGTTGAACACTTTATATATGGAAAGGCTTGGCTGGACGTTTTCCAGCGGAATCAAAACGGGCAGTCTATTCAGCTGGGTGTCAGTGATTTCTTACCTTTGGGTAGCTATTGCCTTAGGTACGGTTGTGTGCGCGATTTTTTACCTGATCTATGTTACGCGGCGCAACTATAAGCCAATTCAGGTGATTATGAACCGGATTGAAGGCCATCAAATTCGCAAGCTGGACCAATCCAGCGACAGACCGGACGAAATGATGCTCATTGACGGGGTGCTGGAAGATCTAATCAACCATATGACGGATTATGATAAGAAAAGCAGAGAGAATTTGCTGTTACAGCGCAGCAAGCTTTTCAACGATCTCTTGCAAAGCGAGCGGTTGGACAATGTCGTCCAGCGGATGGAAGAGCTGTCGCCGCTCTCCGGAGCTCATTCCACATCCCGCTTTATGGTTGTGCTAAGCGAAATCAACCGCTACGACAAGGTTTTTCAAGATCGGTATACAAGGGGCGATCAGAACACGCTTAAATTTGCCCTGATGAATGTCTTTCAAGAATTGGCGCGGAGTGCGGAATTGCAAGCTTGGGCGGAGTGGATTGGGACTGACCGGGCGGCAATTCTCTTCCTGACCACAGGAAGTGATGAAGAGATGGCAGAGAAAATCCGTGTATTCGCTGAGGACTGCCGCATCTGGGTGGAGCAGAATTTGCGCCTCTCCCTAAGCTTCGCTATTGGGCCAGTGGCGGCTGGGCCAGGGGAGATCCGGGATTCCTATGCGGCAGCGGAGAATGTGATGCAGCACAAGCTTTTAATGCACGAAGACATCGCTTTAACGGAATTTGGAGAAACGCGCCAGCCGCTTCTTGAGACATTCAAGTATTTACAAATGATTGCCGAGTTTGTTAAGCAGTTCAGGATGTCGAGCGGCCAATGGCGGGAACTGCTGGAAGGTGTTTTTGATGGTTTTAAACAGGATTATTTACAAGATGATGATATTCGCTCTCTAATTCAGGCCATGCTACAGATGCTGAGCCGGGAAGTGGCTGTCATGTCTGAGCAGCTGCAGGATGAGTTGTCAGCAGAAAATGCGGAGAAGCAGCTGAAGCGGCTGGAAGAGGCAGAATCCATAGATGAAATGAAGGGGATTTTGTTTGAGTATTTGACTGATTTATTCCGCACTTATGTTTCTGTCAGTGAAACTAAAAGCTACCGGGCGATGGTAACCGAGATGAAGAATTATATTGAAGAGAATTTTACAAATCCTGATCTTTCCCTAAAGCATTTGAGCGACCGGTTTCAGGTATCCGGCAAATATGCCAGCTATCTATTTAAAACAGAATTTAAAATGAAATTTGTTGATTTTTTAACAGAGCTACGCATGAAGGAAGCCGAAAAGCTTTTAGTAGAAACGGAATGTTCGCTGCAGGATATCGCACTCCAGGTGGGATATGCGAATGCAATTACATTCGGCAGGGTATTCAAACGAGTATTAGGAATCACACCGGGTGATTACCGTTCTATAAAGCGCGGGCGCGGGACCTCCAGATTATAGGCTGCCGACTTTGTTAATCCAATAGCACGTGAACAATAGTTTTTATAACCGCATCTGTGCACGCCAACCTCTATAATGAGGGCGCGAACACCGATGCGGTCTTTATTTTCACACTTTTGAAAGCGGTTTATTCTACGAAAATAGTTGTATGGATAAACCGGAAGTCCGAATTTGCTGGGATAAGAGCATCCGAAAGAGGTTTATTGTCAGACTGCCGAAATTCATGAAATACTGTGGGCATCCAGAACAACAAGCGACCCAGTAGCACGGCAGTAAAAAAGCATCACGTGATATGGATTCCGCTGGGGATGGATAGAGTTAAGGCTAGGGGATCATAAATACACCATTAAAGCCTGCAAGGGCGAAGGGGATGGAAAGATGACAGTGAACGTACATCAAGGAGTTCTGAAGAAAGCAATCGGGATCGGATTAACCGCAATAATGGGCGTTTCTCTGCTAGCAGGCTGTTCCAATGATTCTAAAAACAACACAGCATCCGAGGGTGCCGCAGCCGGCGAAAGTGCTAAGCGGGTTACATTAAAGGTGGAAGTGTTTGACCGCGGCAACAGCCCAGCCCCACATACCATTACCAATAACTACTTAACTAAACTAGTGCAGGAAAAGTTCGGAGATCCGAATAACATTGATGTGGAATTTGTACCTATCCAGCGTTCTGAGGAAGTTACCAAGCTGAATGTTTTGATGGCGAGCAATACGGATGTGCCCGATATCGTATTTACGTATGATTCCAGTGTGTTTTATCGGTATGCCCAGCAAGGTGGCTTGACTGATGTCGGAGAAATTCTCGATGAATATGGCCCGAATCTGAAAAAGTTTATTGGCGAGGATACGCTGGCGTTCGGCCAGCTTGAAGGCCAGCAGTATGCGATCCCTGGCAAACGGGCGATCACAGGCCGTTATAGCTCCTACATCCGTCAGGATTGGTTAGATAAATTAGGATTGCCTGTGCCAACGACGACCGATGAGCTGTACACTACTTTGAAAGCGTTTAAAGAAAAGGATCCGGGCAATCTCGGCAGCAAAAACATTCCGATGGGCATGGCACTGGCACCAGCCCAATTCGAGACGTTGATTTTCTCTTTCATGAAGCCGATCAGCGGCGATCTGACCTACAGCCAACGTTATGAGCTGCCGCTGCATGAGGGCTTTAAGGATGCCCTGCAATTTCTCAATAAGCTCTACAATGAAGGGATGATCAGTAAGGACTTCAGTCTGGACGAGGATAAAACACAGTTGGCCAAGGATATCCAGAACGGCAATGTAGGCTACTGGTCGGAGGATGTGGATGTCTTGTTCTATGCCGATGGTACCCTGGATAATCTCTACAAAAATGTAGAGGGAAGCAAGGTGTTGCCGGTAGACGTCTTAACCAACGCCAACGTTGATAACAAGCACATTAAATCCCGCTATGCCTCCAACGGCATGTACATCATGATTCCGAAGAGTAGTAAACGCGCCGTGGAAGCCGTTAAGTATCTCGATTGGATGGCTTCGGATAATAATCTGATTGATATCCAAAATGGCGTTGAAGGTGAAAACTACGACCTGGTAGACGGTATTCCAGTGGCCAAAACAGATGTTTCCCAGGAGTTCGCCGATCGTCTGTTTAATGCTGGCGACATGGCCATTATCTCCAACGGCAAAAACATCGGTGATCAGGCCACTAATGAAAAAGCATGGGCGCTGGGCTTCCCGGAACGTAACCGGGAGATGCTGACTCAATCTATCGCAATCGCTAACGCTGACACGGTGGGTCCGCTCGTCTTCGGCAAGCCGATAGAAGCGGAATCGCAATATGGCACAACGCTCAAAGATAAGCTCAACGTAATTATTGTAAAGACGGCAATGGCCAAACCAGAGCAGTTTGAAGCAGTTTACGAGCAGGAAATGAAAGATTATATGACTTTGGGCGGAACCAAACTGAAAGAGGAACTGGAGAAGTCGTTTAAGGAACTTTCGGCTCAATAAACAAATATATAGTGAAAACCGGGGGGAGATGGTGCTGCGCTCCACCCGGTTTTTCTCCTTAGGAGGAAAACGACTTGAGCAAAGCGACATACTTTAGACGGTATTGGCAATTGTACGCGCTGCTTTCGCTGCCTATTATTTATTTTCTGATCTTCCGCTATGGTCCGATGTATGGTGTGCAGATTGCTTTTAAGGATTTCAATTTGTTTCAAGGGATTGGAGGCAGCGAGTGGATCGGCTTTGATGCGTTCCGCGAGGTTTTTGGAATGAGAGAGTTCTACAGCACCTTGCGCAATACCTTTATGCTGAATTTTCTGGATTTGCTGGTCTCTTTTCCGGCTCCGATTATCCTGGCGATTATGCTGTTCGAAATTCGTTCGGTGTGGTTCAAGAAAATATCGCAGACGATTTTGTATATCCCCCACTTTATTTCCTGGGTGATCATCGGGGGGATCGTATATCAATTGTTCGGCAACCAGTCCGGTATGGTGAACGGTGTGCTGGAGAGCTTAGGCCTTACTCCCATCCCGTTTCTGACTGAAAAAAATCCGTGGCTGATCACTTATTTATTCACAGGCGTCTGGCAAAGTGCCGGTTGGGGGACTATCCTTTATCTGGCGGCGTTAACCGGTGTCAACCGAGAGCTGTTTGAAGCTGCTGAAGTGGATGGAGCGACAAGGCTGAAGAAAATCCGCTACATTACGCTTCCTAGCATAAAACCAACCATCGTGACGCTGCTTATCCTCAATCTGGGAAAGATGGTCAGCATCGGCTTTGACCGTCCTTACATTATCGGTAACACTGCTGTGCGTGAGTATTCTGATGTGCTCAGTACCTTTGTGTACCGGGTGGGTCTGGAATCCGGACAATATACGTTGGCTACTGTAGTCGGATTGTTCCAGGCCGTGGTGGGACTGGTGTTTATTTTTGGCTCTAACTATATTTCGAAAAAAGTGACCGGAGACGGTATTTTATGATAAAGAAAGAAGGAGGCGGAGTGCTATGAGTGAACGTACCTCAAACCGGATATTCGATATCGTCAATATAACGTTTGTTGCCTTGTTCGTTTTGTTCTGCTTGGCTCCGTTTTTGCATGTGATTGCCGTGTCGCTTAGTTCCAACCGGGCAATTACTTCTGGAGAAGTAACGATTTTCCCCATTGAATTGAACTGGAATGCATACATTAACGTTTTTTCCAATAATGCGATGATCCGCTCTCTTGTCTTTACGGTTATTCTGACGTTTGCCACAACGGTGCTGTGTATGCTTTTCACTGTCGCAGCAGCCTATCCGCTGACCAAAAGAAAATTGAAGGGCCGTAAATTTTTTATGTATCTGATCGTTATCACCATGTTTTTCAGCGGCGGTATTATTCCTGAATATTTGTTGATCCGTGATTTGCATTTGATTAATTCGGTCTGGTCGCTTATTCTGCCAGGTCTGGTCAGCCCCTTTAACCTGATTATCCTGATCTCCTTTTTCAATAACATTCCTGCCAGCCTGGAGGAATCCGCCGAGATCGATGGCAGTTCCCATCTTCGTACACTGATGAGTATTATATTGCCGCTATCCATGCCGGTTATGGCCACGTTGGCTCTTTTCTACGCAGTGGGAAGGTGGAACGGCTTTCAGGATTCTCTGATGTATATCAATAATCCGGATTTGTATCCGCTCCAGCTTAAGCTATTCCAGATGGTGCAGAACAACATGGTATCCGAACTGACACAAATGGAAGGTGCCAACCGGACCCCACTGACACCTGAGAGCCTAAAAGCGGCCACCGTTATCTTTGCAACAGTACCGATCCTTGCCGTATATCCATGGCTGCAGAAATATTTTGTCAGCGGTGTAATGCTTGGTGCCGTAAAAGGTTGAACCGTAAGCTGTAACAAGGGAGGAAAACATAATTATGGGGAACAAAGGCATATTTTCGTTCTCAACTTGCTGGAACATTAAACGCCACACTGCCGGTGACGCTATGCTGCGGGAAATCCGCGATCTCGGCTTTCAGCGGGTGGAGCTGAACTATAATGTAACTAAGGAAATGCTGGAAACGATCGAGCCGATGCTTGAGCGGGGGGAGATGGGGATCTCCAGTGTCCACAACACATTTCCCCACGTCTCAGACCCTGATTATGGCACAGATTCCGTGCTGCTAGGTTTTGAGGATGAGGAGAAGCGGCAGCGGGCGATTGAGCTGCTGATTGGCTCGGCTAAGTACGCTCAGCGTTACGGAGGAGAAGCCGTTGTTGTGCATCCCGGTGAGGTACCCTTTCCAAATGATATCAGCAAAGAGCTGGAGCAGATTTATAACGGTGAGGGTAGAGATTCTAACGCTTATCGCAGCAAATGGGCGGAACTGATGGAGCGGCGGGAAGCTTATAGCGCCGGCTATGTGCAGAAAATTATTGAAAGCCTAGATGAAGTATGTAACCGGGCAGTTTCTGAGGGGCTAAACGTCCGCTTTGGTATCGAAACACGTTCCAAACCGCAGCAGATTCCGACGCTTGCGGAAGCCAAAACGATTATTAAGGCGCTAAAGGGAGCGCCTGTGGGCATATGGTATGACACCGGGCATGCCATTATGATGGACCGTTTGGGTTTGTACGACAGTGTGGGGGAAATGGAAGGTCTGATGGATGATATTGTAGGTGTTCACATTCATGAGACCATCGGTCTGTCTGACCACTGGTGCCCTTATGTAAATAGCGGGAATATGAAATTCTATGATGCTTATCTGCCGATGATTGAACGGGCGCCGGTCAAGGTGTATGAGCTGAAAGCAGCTTGCCAGCCGGAAGAAATTGATGAAAGTCATCGGCTGCTTATGGCCAAGTTGGCGCGTAGAGGGCAGGTCTGATGTTGAACGATGAAGACCGTAGGTTAGCTATGAAGTATGCTCCGCGCTTATTATTCGATCAGAACGAGCCATTTTTTCCGGTACGTCTCGGTATAACAGTGATGCGGCAGGAGGAGGAGTCTCCTTCCTTCCGGCGCCGTCTAGCTGTGAACCATCCGGATGTGCTGGCCGTTGTGGAATACGCGATTTATTACGATTATGATATTCAGCATTTATATGATCTGGAGCATGTGTGGGTTTACATCGGTAGAGACGGGGAAGTGGTGGATGCCGAAGCGAGCTTTCACGGGAAATTCCTTAAAGCGCTGCTGCGCGGGGGCAGCAATCTAAGCGGGACATGGGTGGACCTCTATGTCCAACCCGGCAAGCATGCCCTCGCCCCGTTCCCTGAAGTCTTTGAGCTGTTACCAGGATTCGCATCCAGTACACAGGATGGGGCAGGTGCGGAGGGTCTGATTTATGGCGACTTTTTTCGCGGCATTCTGGCGTCCGATGGAGAAACTGACCGTCTTGTCCACCGTTATCTGCAAACCTGCCGGTTCACGCCTTCCCTGTCCTATTCGTGCTGGGAATATGCGGACCGGGAGGAATTGTTCGTTTCTTGGAATCAACTGTTCACGGAAATTCCTGAACGTATCCGACAAGAGCTGGCGCGGCTTCAGCTCCTGTTACCACCCAGACATTGAGCAGTTTATTAACATGGAGGGAAGTATAATGTACAAGCAACTGGTAGCCAGTAATGATAGAGCGTCAGTGGAAGGATTATCCCGGCAGGTGCTTGATCCGACGAGCCGCTATTACGGAGGGACAATAGATCCGGGTACTGGCGTTGCCTGGGTGAATCATACGACCGGCACACCAACCGATATGTGTTATTGGGGAGCGGCTCTGGTTAACCCGGATTCCGCATTCTACCGTGATGAGCTGCTGCTGGCCCGCCTGCTGCTGGCGACGGAATTCGTGCTGCGTGCACAACATGAGGATGGCTCGATCTCTCCGGGCTGGACGAACTATCATTCTCCCCCGGATACAGCCTTTGTCATCGTCGGCTACGCTCAGCTATACCATCTGTTGGCATCGCAGGATTGGGCGCCGCTGCAACAGGTGCTTGATAATATGCTCCTGTTTCTTAAGCGAACTATTCCCGTCATGCTTACAGGGGGTTGTCACACGCCGAATCATCGTTGGGTATTGTGTGCAGCACTGGGATTTTTGTATGAACTGTTCGGACTGGAGGAGGCTGTCCAGCGGGCAGATCAGTGGTTGGCGGAAGGGATGGATATTACACCTGATGGAGAATGGACCGAGCGCAGCAACGGTATTTATAGTGCGGTCAGCGACATCATGCTGATTCATGCCGCTCGTCTGCTGGATCGGCCGCAGTTGCTGGAGCCAGTTCGTCTGAATTTACACATGATGGTCTATTTGGTGCATCCTAAGGGGGAAGTTGTGACCGATTACTCTGGGCGCCAGGATCTGGGGAGCTTTCACGACCTGTCTCCATATTATTTACCGTACGCTATTCTGGCCCGTTTCGATAAGGAGCCATTGTTTGCGGGGATGGCCGAATGGGCAGGCAGTGCACTGGAAAATCCGGGGGGCTGCTCTGTCAACGTACTCGTACGTATGCTGCTGGAGCCGGAGCTTCAACAACCTTTTGAGGATTCGGCAGCCCTACCTGTGAAATATGAGAAAATACTGAACGGCGATTTTCCGCGACACGGCTATCTGCAGGATATGGAGAAGTCCGGCCATCAAGGGCGAATTTACCACAGCCGGCTGCATACTGATTTCGGAGCACCGGTTGCGCGCTATAGGGACGGAAACACTAGCGTGACCTTAATCACGGAGACACCGTCTTTTTTTGCACTCCGTCACGGTGCCGTCAGGCTGCTTGCAGTACAGCTGGCTTCTTACTTTTATCCGGGATATGTACCGATGCAGAAAATGATCAAATTGCCTGAAGGATACCACCTGTCAGGAGAACAAAAGAAGGGGTATTACGGTCCTGTCCAAGACGAACTGCTTCCGCAAACATCTGCGGAGCCGGTAAGCCCTTGGTATCTGCTCCCGCACCAGAGCCGCGCACTTACGCATGAACAGACATTCCGTGTGGAGACGGAGGTTCAGCGTACGGACAGAGGGTGGACCCTCCGGTTGCATGCTGAGGAACCTAGAGAGGTTATGACACAGTTGTCTTTCGTTTTTGGACGGGAAGGATGTTTCACTTCGGGCGAATTGCAGGCTGTCGGAGAGGACTATTATCTCTGGAACGGCGGTAACCTCCGCTATAGTTGTGAAGAGGACTGGATTGAACTGACAGGGGGCGAGCTAGGCCATCTGGCGGCTACGGTACGTGAGGCGAAGCTGCAGGATAACTGCAAGGTGGTATTGGTTAATTTTATGACCCCGTTCGATAAGATGATTACGATCACTCTATCTCCTTCCATGATAAGAGAGTGACCTTTGCAACAATTTATAATCTAGTAGACGTTGAACTTACACCTCAGTTTTATAATAATGAAGCCTTATTAAAAAACCTTCCATTAGAAGCAAACCTGGAGTTGAGTTATCAGGTCTAATGGGAGGTTTTGTTATGGCGGCAAGGTTTTTGTGGAACAAACGCCTGAGAATCAAGCTAATAAGCTCACAGTCGCAGGCACAGAAGTTATCTATAACAAGGTAGTAAGGGAAGAAGTCAGCTATGATTATCTGAATTGGTATAACGAGAGACAGGATGCGTATTATACACTCACCAGCTATGGAGATAAGATTTTGAACAAGGAGCAATTTTTACAGCTGGCTGAGGAGCTATTGAAGTAGAGTTTTGAAGTTAGAAGTTAGAAGTTAGAAGTTGGTAGTTGGTAGTTGGTAGTTGGTAGTTAGTAGTTAGTAGCTCGTAGTGTGTAGGTGCATGCGCTAAGTTAGTTGTATTATGTGCAATTAAAGTTCACCAATAGCTGTATATAGGCCCTTTAGTTGTATTTGATGCAGCTATTACTGGTTAGATTAGTGGATATAGACGTTTTTACGGATTTTAGTTGTAGATAATACAATTAGAGATGAGGATATGAGCGGACCAGAAATAAATAAGTGTATAAAATACAGTTAAATCGTATGCAGGGAAGGCAGCAATTGGATCCAGATATAAAAGAAGGTATCCCCAAAGCGAGAGCTCTAGGGATACCTTCTTTATATTCTTAAGTCGAAAAGTTGACCAGCGTTAGCCTTCTAGCAGTAGTGCTTCTGGATCTTCCAGCAATTCCTTCACTTTGACCAGGAAGCTTACCGCTTCAGAGCCGTCAACGATCCGGTGATCATAGGAAAGGGCGATGTACATCATTGGACGGTTTACGGTTCTTTCTTCGTCCAGCGCGATTGGACGCAGTTGGATCTTATGCATCCCTAGAATACCCACCTGTGGTGTATTCAGAATCGGTGTGGATAACAAGGAGCCGAATACGCCACCGTTGGTGATGGTGAATGTTCCGCCTTGCAGCTCGGAGAGGCTGAGCGTATTGGCACGTGCTTTGGAAGCGAGCTCGCCAATCTGGCGCTCGATTTCCGGGAAGCTGAGCCGATCCGCATCACGGACTACGGGAACTACAAGTCCTTCTTTCGCTGCAACAGCAATACCGATGTCGTAGAATTTCTTAACGACCAGATCTTCACCGTCGATTTCGGCGTTCAGCAGTGGATAGGTTTTAAGCGCACCGATCACAGCTTTGGTGAAGAAGGACATGAAGCCTAGTCCAACTTCATGTTTCTCTTTAAAAGCATCCTTGCGGCGCTTGCGGATGTCGAGGATCGCTGTCATGTCCACCTCGTTGAAGGTGGTAAGCATGGCCGCGGTCTGCTGCGCTTCGACCAAGCGGCTGGCAATCGTGAGCCGTCTGCGCGACATGCGCTTGCGCTCCACGTTTTTGCCCTCGTCCGGCGTGGCTTTGCCCGCTGCCGGCTTCGCTGGCTCCGGCTTGCCTTGCGGCGCCGGAGCTACCGGTGCAGCGGCCTGCGGCGCTGCTGCACCATGACCGGACACATCGGCCTGGCCAATCCGGCCGATAGGATCACGGGCGCTAACCTCTCCGAGGTCGATGCCGCGCTCCCGTGCCAGCTTGCGTGCGCCCGGCGATGCCAAGGCAGCGTGGCTGTCGCCACCTGCTGCAGGCACTTCGGGCGCAGCTACAGGCGCGGCGGCTGCTACTGCGTTGCCGCCTGCCGGTGCCGCTTTAGGCGCTTCGGCTTCGCTTTCAGCGGTCCGCGGCGTACTGCCGCTTGCGGCTCCAATGATGCCGATGGCTTCGCCAACGGCTACGTTCTCGCCCGCTTGACGCAGGATGGTGGAGATGACACCCTCCACCTCTGCACTAATTTCCAGATTGACTTTATCCGTTTCCAGCTCAGCGAGCACATCGCCTTGACCTACCGTGTCGCCTTCTTTAACCAGCCATTTGTAGATGGTTCCTTCGGATATGGATTCTCCCAGATCGGGTACTAAGATTTCTGACACAGGCCGTTTCCTCCCCAAACATAATGGTTTACGCTATTGTGATACCGTCCTCTTAAGAGGACGGTACAGCCGCTTGTACGTTCGAATTTGATTTTAGGGCTTCTGTTACAATTCTACGTTGTTCGAAGCTATGCACATCTGCATAACCACTGGCCGGGCTGGAACGTTCCGGACGGCCGATATATCTTACGCCGGCATTCTTTGGTGCGATGGCGCGTAACCGAGGCTCACTATAGCTCCAGCCGCCCATATTTTTCGGCTCTTCTTGCACCCAGACAATTTCCTGAAGGGAGCTGAAGGAGTTTAAATGTTCGCTTAACTCTTGTTCCGGGAACGGATAAAGCTGCTCTAGGCGAAGAACATGCAGCCATGACCAATCCTTATCCTGTGCTGCTTCCAGTTCTGTTTGGATGTCGATAGCCACTTTACCGCTGCAGACTACGAGCCGTTTAACTTCACTTGGTTTCTGGCCAAGCAAAGATTCAGCTAATACAGGCTTGAATTGTCCTGAAGCCAGCTCGGTTCCGGCAGAAGTGCTGCGCGTATTCCGAATGAGACTTTTCGGCGTCATAATGACTAGCGGTCTAGCATCTTCCTGCCCGCATAACGCTGCTTGGCGCCGCAGCAGATGGAAATATTGCGAAGCGGTAGTCAGGTTAGCGACCGTCCAGTTCTCTTCAGCGGATAGCTGCAAGAACCGTTCCAGCCTACCGCTGGAGTGCTCAGGTCCCTGTCCTTCGTAGCCATGCGGCAGCATGATGACGAGATTGCTGCGCTGTGTCCATTTGGCGCGTCCAGCGGCAATGAACTGGTCAAAAATAACCTGACCCGCGTTGGCGAAATCACCATACTGTGCTTCCCAGATTACGAAGGTTTCCGGTGCAAACACATTATAACCATATTCAAAGCCTAATACTGATGCCTCTGACAATGGACTGTTGTATACGCCAAAGGAGGCACGGGAATCGCTTAGCTGATGTAGTGGGGAGAACAAATCTCCTGTTTTACTGTCGTGCAGCACCAGATGGCGATGTGCGAAGGTTCCGCGTTGGGCATCTTGACCGCTCAGTCGGATGGGCGTTCCATTTTTCAGAATGGTAGCGAAGGCTAACGTTTCAGCCAGTGCCCAGTCGACCTTTTCACCTTCATTCAGTGCATCTTTACGACGTTGTAAAATGCGCTCCAGCTTCGGATAAACCTGGAATCCAGCAGGAACCGTCAACAGTTCACGGTTGATCTCCTGCAGGCTGGAGATGGATACCGCTGTAGTGTTTGCCGCTGCGCGGTCCGTTTGTAGAGGAATGAAGGCTTTGGGTTCTTTTTTCTTATGATTGCCTTCCTTCATATTATCGTACGCACGCTGCAATACACTTTCTGCTTCAGCATTCATCTTTTGTACGTCTTCGGCGGTAAGAACCTTTTCGTTTTTCAGTCTCTCTGCATAAACCTTGTAGACGGTTGGATGATTGCGAACCTTGCCGTAGACAATAGGTTGTGTGGTTTCAGGATCATCCATTTCGTTGTGACCATGACGGCGGTAGCCGATGAGATCAATTACGAAATCTTTTTTGAATTGATGGCGGTATGCGCTAGCTAAACGTACGGCTGCTACGCAGGCCTCTGGGTCATCAGCGTTGACATGGACTATCGGGATTTCATACCCTTTGGCGATGTCACTCGCATAATGCGTAGAACGGGAATCTTCACTTTCAGTCGTAAAACCAATTCGGTTATTAACAATGATATGGATCGTCCCACCATTTTGATAACCTTGAAGTTTGCCGATATTAAGCGTTTCTGCAACAATTCCTTCACCTGGAAAAGCAGCATCGCCATGCATCAGCACCGCCATAGCTTTACTGGTATCAATCTTCGGCAGTCCTGCAGTGCTCCGATCTTCTTGTGCGGCACGAGTGAAACCTTCCACGACAGGATTGACGAATTCCAAGTGACTTGGGTTATTCGCTAGTGTTATTCTTGTGCGTACGGTTTCTCCTTCACGGACAGCACGGTCTGCACCGAGATGGTATTTCACATCACCTGTCCAGCCATAGTTAATGCCTGTAGAGCCTTCGGAAGGGAAAAGCTCCTTGTTCGGAGAATGATGAAACTCTGAAAATATGATATCATAAGGTTTGCCCAAAATATGTGCAAGAACGTTGAGGCGGCCGCGATGCGCCATGCCCATCAAAATATGCTCCGCACCGTCATGTGCAGCAGCACGTACGATTTCATCTAACATCGGTACAAGAGCATCATTGCCTTCAAGACTGAAACGCTTCTGACCTACAAAAGTCTTGTGGAGGAAGGTTTCAAATTGCTCTACCTGAATCAGGCGGTTCAGGAGCTCTTTGCGTTCTGTATTATTTAGGGGTGCTGGTGAGCTGGTGGATTCTGCCTGTCTATTTAGCCATTGCAGTTCTTTTTCTTCATGCACATGCCCGAACTCATAGGCGATGGTCTTGGTGTATGCCTGACGCATACGTTGCACGGCATCCCATCCGGTATGCACATCATTCGGCGCATTTTCCCATATAAGCGTTGCAGGCAGTGCGATCAGGTCTTCGCGGGTCAGCCCATAGGTTTCAAGCTCAAGATATTTTGCCATGGGATTCTGATCGCGTACCAGCGGATCAATTTCAGCGGCCATATGGCCATATATACGAATATTGGCGATTAGCTTGGAAGCTCTTACTGCTTTTCTAAGCCATTCGGTGTCTCCCGAGATGCGCGGCTGAGGAGCCGGTTCGCTATCTGGAGTTAGGGGAGGAGGTCCCGAATTTGTAAAAAGCTCGCGATAATTATTTTCTACGGTGGAGGGATCTTTCACAAACTGTTCATATCTTTCTTGAATGTAGCCTAAATTGGGTCCGTAATACTTACTCCAAATGGATTCGTTATAGGGCTCTTTGGCTGCCATGAATACATCCTCCTTAACGGATGAACTCCATACGTGACATTTTGTGTCAACGCTTACTGGAGCTGTGATGATTGCGGTTTCATTTCTCATCTTATTGTGCTACTTTCAGCCACTGTAATCAATTCATTCTTTCGTCCAATACGTTCGCAAAATGGTATGGGTTAGCTTGTTCTAATGAAAAGAAGGGTGTTTCTTCTCATTACCCATTCTAAAGGCCTATTAAAATGATTCTATTATCCTTATTTTTAACTATTAGGTCAGTAAATATTTATTTTGCTAGTACAATTTATTTTATGTAACGGACGAGTATCGTGATAATCGGACAAGATCTTTGAAAAAAAATCTTTTATTTTTCGTTTTAAAAATAAAAAGTAACCAGGAATCGACACACTTTTCCGCTTTCTTTTTGTATAATGTTATTGCAGATAGTAATTTTATAGTTTTTTAAGTAGATCCTTTCGTGAAAAGGGTCCAGTAAAAGGTAAACTTGCCGAAAGGCAGGGGCACAAAGTCGCGGGTCTAAGGTAGAGATACTATGACAGCCGGATTGCCTGGGGACGTAAAATCTTAGGGGGAGATTTTTTGGAAAAGTCCAACCAGGGTAGCAACAGAGAACAGCAGTTTATTGATCTGGATCAAGAGTGGGTACATTTATTATTAGCAGCTAAGAAGGCTGGCATTAAGGCAGATGAAATCCGCCAGTTCTTTCATGAGAAAACTGTGCAGATCGTGCAGTAATACATTAGAGGGGTTACATATCGAAAAAGGGCACAGCGGTTCTTCGCTGTGTCCTTTTTCGATATGATTTAGTAGAAGAGAGGATCGTACCAGATTGGTAGGAAGTATTAATCCTTTTGATCGAGCTTCCATTTCTGATAGTCCAGAAATTCTTTGAATTCGCGTTTGCTAATGCCTGAGTCCATAGCTTCCTGCACCAATCGGAACCATTCCGAATCTAAATGTGATTCCTCTGCATCATTGGGTTCTCCATAGAGTAGGGCATGAATGGATACCTGAAGCGCATCAGCGATCTTTTGGATAAACTGGATGGATGGATTGGATTGGATGTTTCTCTCCACGTTGCTAAGATACGACTTAGCCACATCTGCTCTGTCCGCAAGCTCAGATAGGGAGAAACCCTTGTCTAGGCGGAGCTGCTGGATACGTTGGCCCATATTCTGTGGCACTATGCTGACGCCCCTCCGTAATTTTTGTTATTAGTATAGCAAATATCAATAAATCGGACAAAGTTTATTGTAAAGAGAAGAGCAGCAATCTGCTTATCCGTGGCCGGATTCAGGATCTGCTGCTCTTCGAGTATTTTATTAAATTACTTTATTGATCTTAGTAGTCTTTTTTCGCGCCTTGTTTAGCTACGAAATCCCAAGTCAGTGTCAAGCTATCGCCTTGGAAAATATTTTGATCTTGGTTATTTTCAACAAATTCGAATTGGACGGAGAAGCTGTCATTAGTACCGGCTTTAATACCGGATGCTTCGGTAAAGAGTTGATCCCAACCTGTATTTTTTACGAGATCGGGATGCTGACTTTTTAAAGCAGCAAGTGTAGTCTCATAAACTACATTTTCAGGAGAGACGATAGGTACTCCTTTATCATTATTTCTAAGGAATTTAACTTTAATGAACTCGGCTAAATCAAGGTAGTTATCTCCTTTAGCATCCGTGATTTGAGTCGATGTATTCAGAATGATAGATCCGATATCGAGCGAACCATCGTTTTTCAATTTGAAGGATTTAGTTACAGTATCACCTGGTTTCAGGTTAGGAATATTAACGATGACAGAAGGGTCAGAGTTCAGATCGAGTGTACCCGCTGCGAATGTAGCTGTGCTTTGCGCAGTGTCGCTAAAGTATGCGAAGGTTCCTCCGCCGATTAATGATAAACCCAGTGCTGCAGATGCTACGCCAAGACCCAATGTTTTCTTGATACCCATAATAAAATTCCTCCTCAAATTTGTGTTGAATTTTTATAAAATTTATATATTGTATCTTCCGGTTCGTAAGCGGAAGTGGACAATCAACTTAGGGCTGTGTTTCTGTTGGGGACGGTGAGGCTGGCAGTAGGGCAGCATTTTTCTTTTCTAATGCAGCTACAGCCTTCCAAGAGGTATATAGAGCATAGAGCAGAAGCATCAAGCCAGGCACGATCATGAGGACTACACTTCCAGCTTTGGAAACCGCGAAATTCATAGCGTAACCGACATAGGGTACAGTAACCCCGGTATACTGAGCTACAACATTCGCAGAACTGGTAGGGTTCATGTCGGGTGCGTCGTTGTTATCGCCTTTAGTGCGATAAACAGCTTCACCCGTAGCGTTATTGACGGTCGCTTCTACAATCCGGTGAGTAATGAGCAGATTATCTTCATTCCTAAAGGTGATGACATCGCCTGGTTTGAAACGATTCATATCCCCTCCGGGTTTTAATGCGACAATTGAGCCAGTCTGAATTCCAGGTTCCATCGATCCTGAGAGTACGGTTTTGATCTCATATCCGAAGAAAGCAGGTTCACCGCCGGAGGCCTTGGATAACACTACGGCTGCCACCAGCAGAATAAAGATCATAAGCATTAAGCTCGATAGGGTATTATTGATAAATTTTTTAATCCGCATCTTATTCTCCACCTTTCTCAGGTTGAGGGTCCGAAGGAGCTTGGGTTGCTACCGGCGGGGAAGTCGTACTGTCTTCCGCCTTTGCCGTCTCTTGTGGAACCTCTTGCTGAGGGACATCTTTTGGAATTGTGAGCTCTTCGCCAATTTCCGGGTTAACCGGGTCAGTGGGTGGGGCTTCAGGTTGTTCTTTATTTGGGGCTTCCGGAGCAGCTTCACCTGACGTTGGAGGGGTTGCCTCAGCTTTCGCTTTATCCTCGGCTTCTTGTTGCTTTTTCTCCTCAGCCAAACGTACTTCTTCTTTCTTCGCTTCTTCTTCTTTCTTTGCTTGCTCCTCTAGCCGAGCTTTTTCAAGCTCTTCTAGTTTTTGCTCGCGAGTCTGACTGATCATTTGGAGTTTATCTTGAAGGGTAGTGATACCTGAGGTTGCCGATTCTTTAAGGTTAGTCAATTCGGTATTTAGAGCTTCATAAGTGGAGGTGAGGTCGCTAGAGATCACGCCGTCTGGTTGAGTGAAGGTAATCAGGAATGGCAGTGGCTGTGGAAACTCTCCTTCGCGTAATTCAAGTTGTCCATAAACATCACTGGTAACTACCGAAGCGAATGGAAGACCGACATCGTGTATGGAGGTTAGGTAACTAATAACTCCATTTAAGGAAGCATTCAAGGATTCCGAGATCACACCGCTTTGATTCAGGCTGCTTTGTAAATCTCTGAAAAATTGCTCATCCTTGATTTCTAGACAATTGGAATCTAGAGAAGTCATATATCCTCCTATCTGGAAGAGTAAGGCTGCTGCTGCACTTAGCTCATTGTGGATTTGATTCCAAATTTGGCTGTTAGCCGCCAGTTGCTCGTTAACGCTATCTATTTGAGATTGAAGCGCCGCTATTTGCGAAGAAATCTCTTGTGCAGCGACATCAAGCTCTTCCAGCGACATCCCTTCTATTCCTGAAACGTCCGAGTGGTTAGCTGATGAGGGAAAGGGTTGTAGTGATTCTTTTAAAGTGAGCGCTCGATTAACATGCTCTTTGAACTCTGTAAGCAGTGCCTTGATCGAATTCGGAAATACTTCGCAAAAGCTAATCGTGCTAGTGGTTTGCGTAGCAGCTCCAAAGCCTCCATAGGTACCACCAACTTGCTGCGAGGTGTATAGAAATAAGACGGAGACAGCCATTCCTGATTGCAGTATACGTAATCCGATTTTCCTGTTTCTTCTAGGTCTTCTCCTAGCTGATCTGGGTCTCAGAGGAATACCTCCCCTCAATGTCTGTTTCTTTGGTTCGTTATTATCGTTCTTTATTAAGAACAACTTCTGTAATGAATCATACATGGAATAAATCAAAAAGAAAACTGCCAATAACACGCATTTGTACTCTATAAAGAACAATAATGTTTATTTATCTCTAAATAACTCCTTATATCGCTCGATTACTAAATATATTCGCAATAAAGAACGACTTGTATTAGGGGATTGGCAAAAATACCCGGCTCGCAGTAAAAGCGCGAGCCGGGTATAAGCGGAGTAATGAAGTTGAGAATATAAATGTATATGTTACGGAAGTTTTGAACCACGTGAACTAACATACAAGTCGTACCATTCCTTACGGCTAAGCTCCAGCTTGTCCGCATCGGCACAGGCAGTAATACGCTTCGGATTCACAGTTCCAATAACAGGCTGAATGGCAGCTGGATGTGTCATTAGCCAAGCCAGTACAATGGCTTCGGGTGTTGTTCCTTTTTCATCTGCGAGCTGTTGGACCATAGCTGCTGTTTGGACGATATTCTCCGGTTGATCCTCTAATGAACGCCCGCTAAATAGACCTTGGGCGAGTGGCCCCCAAGCTTGAAGCTGAATGTTCTCCATTCGACAATGTTCAAGGGTTCCCTCAGGGAAGATAATATCCTTCCAGGGTTCACGATTTACACTGATTCCAGCATCCACCCAACTGATCTTAGCCAAGCTCATATGCAGCTGGTTTACGATAAAAGGTTCATCGCAATAAGTCTGCAGCAGCTTGATCTGAGCGGCGCTCATATTGGAAACCCCGAAATGACGAACCTTACCAGCGGCCTTCAGTTGATGTAATGCGGAGGCTACTTCCTCGGGATCCATTAAGGGATCAGGTCTATGCAGTAGAAGAATATCAATGTATTCGGTCCCAAGTCGTGACAATATTCCATCTACACTGTTCAGAATATGTTGGCCAGAGAAATCAAACGTATTAGTGCTGTCTCCAGGCTCCATTAGCTTAATTCCACATTTAGATTGAATTATGATTTCTTCACGTAGTCCTGGACAATCCTTAAAAATCTGACCAAATACCTTCTCCGCCTTCCCACGAGTGTAGATATCTGCATGATCAAACATGTTGATGCCTATGGAAAGGGCGGCATCAACCGCTTCATGTCCCTGTTTAACATTCTCCGCAGTAATCGGCTCATGGTCCCAGTCACCGCCTAGCCCCATGCAGCCTAAAGCAATGCGGCTTGCGGGAATCCCGCGCTTGTTTAAAGGTAACGCTTTCAACAATGTGATTCCTCCTTGGAAATTATGATTGCGTACTTGTAGATATTGTACACTCTCAGAAGCCCGTATGGTATTTTTTGTCGCTGGAAGAGCGGTGTTTGGTCTCCTCTTTATTCTTTTCCTCTTGCTTTTCCAGCATCAAATCTTCCATCGGAATCGGGTCTACATTCTGCTCACTTTCATGAAGGTCAAATAGACTTTCTTTCTCTGTTGGATATTGTTCCGGGTGATCCCGTTTGCCACTATCCAGCTGATGTTTTTCTTGGGTCATTTTTACCGCCTCGCCTTCCTTTGAGATTTAATGGATATTGTGCTCGTTAATAAACGTATTTGGACTCCCTTAAACAGAAAAAAGAGGCCATTAGGCCTCTAAATTCAACGGTGTCCCTACGTCTTTTAGCTTGCGTGCTACAACATCATCGTATAGGCGCTGCAGCCATTTCAGCTCAGTCAGGGTGTGCTCATATGTACCGTACATTAGATGCAGGGCAGAACGAGGCACGATGGAGATATGCTCCTCGTATACCTGATAAGCCAGATTAACCTGATGTTCTGTTTCCCGGAGGCGTTCCTCGAGCAGCTTCTCAACCTTGCTCTGATCGATATGACGGGACATAGCCAGGGCCATATACATCGGATGATAGAAGGGTTCGTTTTTCTTAATCTGTTGCAGGATAAGCTGTTCGAATAAAGCTTTACCTTGCTCCGTTATGGCATAGATTGTTTTGTCCGGCCGATCACTGCTGCGGATGACCTCTAAAGCTTCTATATAACCATCTTGTGCAAGCTTATCCACAGCATAATAGAGTGATCCCATCTGCAGCTTCGTGATCCGGTCCATGGAACGTTCCTTCATCACTAATGTGATTTCATAGGGATGCATGTTCCGCTCCAGCAGTAAACCTAAAATGGCTAATTTCATGGACATAAGGGTTACCTTTTACCCTCTGACGCCTGAACAGCTTTAGCAGGAATGGTAAGACGGTCTTTTGGCATGAGCAGTACAAAGACTAGACCGAGCACTGCAGGAATCAAAGCCCACATAAAGGTGTGCGCGATAGAGGTGGATAACGCACTTGATATTTTCTCTAATATTTCAGCAGGGATCTTCGCTCTTGCTTCAGGTGTTAACGCAGCGCGTGGATCTCCGAAAGCTGCTGACTGTTCACTACCGCCAAAAGCTTCGCTTAGGCTGTTAGTAAAGCTATTCCGCTGAATAATCCCGAAGATCGTAATTCCCAGCGTCATCCCAAGGGAGCGCATGAAGGTACTGGTCGAAGTTGCCGAACCCCGTTGGCGCATATCGAAATTATGGATAGCTGCCATGCTCAGAACGGAGAAGGAAAAGCCTACGCCGAACCCAGTCAGAGCCATAAATACATTAAGCATAAGGCGGGAGGTATCAGGTGATAAAGTGCTTAGGCTGTAGACCCCTGCGACAAAGCAGACTGCGGATAGGATCATAATGTTGCGGAAGCTGGTCTTTGTTGTAAGCAGCCCCCCGGTCTGACTGCCAACGACCGTACCGATCATCATCGGCATAAGGATCAGCCCTGAATTCGTAGCTGAGCCGCCAAATACACCCTGCACAAAGATAGGGATATAAATAGTAGCTACGATAAAAGCAGAACCATAAAATAAGCTGGTCACGCTGCTTGTTGCAAACAACCGTTTGCGGAACATAGCGAACGAGATCACAGGTTCAGCAGCTACTCTCTCAATAAGGATAAACGCCAGCAAGAGAACAGCAAAACCTACGAATAAGCCAAGGATGGCACTGGAATCCCAAGCATATTGATTACCACCAAGCTCCAGAGCGAACATTAGGCAGATAATCGCGCCAACCAGAGTGAAGGCTCCGCCCCAGTCAATGCGCTGTTTAGCGTGGGAGATCGACTCCTTATAAGAAGTTGCAATCAGGAACAGTGCAATAATTCCTAGCGGCAGGTTAATGTAGAATACCCACTGCCAACCAACGTAGTCGGTAATATAGGCACCGAGTAAAGGCCCAAGTACACTGGAGATTCCGAAGACGGCTCCAAAGAGACCGGTCAATTTTCCTCTTTTTTCAGGTGGGTAAATGTCGAAAACGATGGTGAAGGCGATTGGCATTAGTGCACCGCCGCCGATCCCTTGAATGGCACGGTAAATGCTGAGCTGTGTGATACTGGTGGCAGTACCGCACAGTGCCGAGCCAATCAGGAATACAATCAATCCGAAAATGAAGAAACGTTTACGTCCGTACATATCAGAGAGCTTGCCGAAGATAGGGGTTCCGGCCATTACCATTACCATGTAAGCGGAGGTGACCCATACGATTTTATCCAGACCGCCAAGATCTGAGACTATCGTTCCCATAGCTGAAGCTACAATGGTATTGTCCATAGCGGACATAAGAATACCAAGCAGCAGGCCAACCACTACGAGTTTAAGATTACTTTCTTTAGTATGCATGCTTCGCAGCTCCTTTTTCTTAATAGTGATACTTCTGTTCGAAAAATGTTCATAATTAGAAGCAAAATTTATTATATTCAAATTTGAATAGGGAGGCAATAGTTTTTTTGAAAAATAGAGATGTATAGCCAACCGTAGAAGAATACGGCGGTAATAAAGGGACAAACTATCCGTGGAGATCATCTGTGGATGAATTAGGAATGCCTCTTGACATACCCTACGGGGGTATATTATATTATTACCAAGGAGGCTGATTCTTATGTCTACTGCCAAGAAAGAGCAGGCTGCAGAATCCTGCGACATAAATTGTCATTCTTCATCATCAGGAGAACGAAAAAGTCATCATTCGGCAGAATTCAAGAATAACTTGAATACGCGCCTCAACCGGATTGAAGGCCAGATCCGCGGGGTAAAGGGTATGATTGAGCGGGATACCTATTGTGATGATGTGCTCAACCAGCTCGCAGCGGTACAGGCAGCGTTAAATGGTGTCGGTAAGATGCTGTTAGAAGGACATATGAAAAGTTGCATTGTTGAGCGAATCGAAGCTGGCGAACATGAGGTTATCGACGAGCTCCTAATTACGGTTAACAAATTAATGAAATAATAAGCTAATGCTTCTAGAGCATAGCTTCACAACATTTATTGGAGGTTATATTTATGTCAAACGCTACATTAAACGTTGAAGGAATGTCTTGTGGTCACTGTGTTAACTCCGTAGAGAAAGCCGTAGGCAATCTTGGAGCCACAGCTAAAGTTGATCTTGCTGCTAAGAAAGTTTCCGTCGAGTATGATGAGAACAAAGTAAGCCTTGGTGCGATTAAAGAAGCAATTGTAGATCAAGGGTATGACGTAGTTTAATTTGAAGCACAGTAATAAGGCTTGGAGTGATATGGGGAAGCTACCCAAAGCTCCAATGCCTTTTCTTTTAGAAATTTTCATACCCTATAGGGGTATGTGGAGGCGTGGAAATCATGGATAAAACCAAAACAACAGCTTCACCAAACGAACAGCAGGCAACTGTACAGATTACAGGCATGACCTGTTCCGCTTGTGCAACCCGAATTGAGAAGGGTTTGTCCCGGATGGACGGCGTATCTCGTGCGAATGTGAATCTAGCCTTGGAACAGGCTACTGTTGGATTTGATCCGACAGTATCAGGGTTGCCACAAATTGAAGATAAAATCCGCTCTCTTGGATATGACACTATTAAAGAATCTGCGGATTTTGATATATCGGGGATGACCTGTGCTGCTTGTTCCTCACGGATTGAAAAAGTGTTGAGCCGTACACCGGGCATAGCAGCAGTTAATGTGAATTTGGCGCTGGAAACAGCTCATGTAGAATATACACCCGGTAATATCAGTCCAAGGGAGATCATGGAGAAGGTAAGCAGTATCGGCTATAAAGCTTCTCTTAAAGAAGACCGCAAGGATCATGTGGATCGTCGTGGAAAAGAAATTCAGCATAAAAAGTGGAAATGGATCATTTCTGCAATTCTTTCGTTCCCCTTATTATGGGCGATGGCTGGTCATTTCTCCTTCACCGGCTGGATTCCAACACCGGATATATTTATGAATCCTTGGTTCCAGCTTGTTCTGGCTACCCCTGTGCAATTTATCATCGGTTGGCAGTTCTACGTAGGTGCTTATAAAGCCCTTCGTAACCGGAGTGCCAATATGGATGTGTTGGTCGTATTAGGGACGTCGGCAGCTTATTTCTACAGTCTTTATCTGACCATTGATTCCTTAAGTATGAAGGGAATGAATCATACTGTAGAAATGTATTATGAGACGAGTGCTGTACTCATTACCCTTATCCTTGTCGGTAAATGGTTTGAGGCGTTGGCGAAAGGCCGTTCCTCTGACGCAATCAAAAGCTTAATGGGGCTTCAGGCAAAAACCGCCCTCGTGATTCGGGATGGGCAAGAAATGAATATCCCGACAGATGAAGTCATTCCTGGCGATATTGTACTGGTGAAGCCCGGCACAAAGGTGCCTGTGGATGGCGAAGTAGTCGAGGGATTTTCTTCTGTGGATGAGTCTATGTTGACCGGAGAAAGTATTCCTGTGGAGAAAAAACCAGGGGATACCGTGATCGGTGCCACTATGAATAAGAATGGTATCTTGAGAATCAAAGCAAATAAAGTGGGGCGAGACACTGCGCTGGCTCAAATTATCCGAGTAGTGGAGGAAGCTCAAGGCTCCAAAGCTCCGATTCAGCGGATTGCCGATGTAATCTCAGGGATTTTTGTGCCGATTGTTGTGGGTATTGCTGTGATAACGTTTCTGATCTGGTATTTCTGGGCAGCCCCTGGCCAGTTCGCTGATGCCCTCGAAAAAGCCATTGCAGTGCTCGTAATCGCTTGTCCATGTGCGCTAGGTCTGGCAACGCCAACCTCCATTATGGCAGGATCGGGCCGGGCAGCAGAGCTTGGAATCCTCTTTAAGGGCGGGGAGCATTTAGAGGGAGCGCAAGGGATCCAGACCGTTGTGTTAGATAAAACAGGTACAGTGACGAATGGTAAACCCGTACTTACCGATGTTGTGACTACTACTGGAATTGCAGCTTATGGAAAAGAAAACGCGGAAAACCGTTTGTTAGCTTTAACTGCAGCCGCCGAAAAGCTATCAGAGCATCCACTTGCGGAGGCTATTGTTGCTGGCGCTGCTGATAGAGGCTTGGCTTTGCCTACTGCTGAGCAGTTTGATAATGTGCCCGGACGTGGAATTATGGCCGTTGTCTCCGATCAGCAGGTTATGGTAGGCACGCGGCGGATGATGGAAGATCATCAGCTCGATATCACAGAATGGACTCCAATTATGAAGAAGCTGGAGGAGTCGGGAAAGACCGCTATGCTAGTAGCGGTAGAGGGAGAAATTGCTGGGATTGTGGCCGTTGCTGATACGATAAAACCGACCTCAAAAGCGGCTGTAGCTGCGCTTCATGATATGGGTATTGAAGTCGTTATGATCACTGGTGACAATAAAATTACAGCTGAGGCTATTGCGAAGCAGGCAGGGATCGAAAAAGTGTTAGCAGAGGTTCTGCCAGAGGGTAAAGCTGAAGAGGTTCGCAAGCTCCAACAGAATGGGACTAAGGTTGCCATGGTTGGGGATGGGATCAACGATGCTCCGGCACTGGCTACTGCCGATACGGGTATGGCGATTGGGACAGGAACGGATATAGCTATGGAAGCAGCTGATATTACGCTGATGCGCGGGGATCTGAAGAGTATTCCTGATGCGATCATGATGAGCCGCAAAACGATGAGAAATATTAAACAAAATTTGTTCTGGGCGCTTGCTTACAATACAATAGGAATACCGATTGCTGCACTTGGGTTTCTAGCCCCATGGCTGGCAGGAGCTGCGATGGCATTTAGCTCCGTGTCTGTTGTCTTGAATGCACTTCGGCTACAGCGGGTAAAGCTGTAATATCACCATCACTATTTAGGGAGTGGCCACAGTGCAAGTAAATAACGATACAATTTCTCTGTTAATGAAACATGCCTCTGTCCGCAAGTTTCAGGATAAGCCAGTAAGTGAAGATCAGCTTAGCGCTATTATTGGAGCAGCTCAGATGGCTTCAACCTCAAGTAATGTTCAGGCCTATAGTGTTATTGCAGTTACTGACCCGGCACTAAAGACGGAGCTTGCGGGACTAGCGGGCAATCAGGCTTATATAGAACAATGCCCAGTGTTTTTGGTCTGGTGCGCTGATCTGTATCGGCTGCGCGAGGTGACGAAACCTCATTTGCAGGGAGAGACTTCTTATGAAGATTCTGCTGAGAACCTGATTGTAGCTACCGTTGATGTTGCACTTGCTGCACAGAATGCTGCAGTGGCTGCGGAGTCACTAGGCCTTGGAATTGTATATATCGGTGGAATCCGTAACCGGATCGCGGAGGTATCGGAATTGCTGGGACTGCCTGAATTGGTCTATCCGATATTCGGGATGTGTGTAGGTTATCCTGACGGAGCTTCGGGCCTGCGTCCGCGGCTTCCACTAGAGGCTGTTCTGCATCGTAATCGCTACAATGCGGAAACCACTGTGGAGCAGGTCAAAACTTACGATAAAGTCTCCTCAGACTATATGCGTGAGCGGACCCACGGCGTCAAAGACACCCCTTGGTCGGCCATTATGGCGGAGCGATTGGCACAGCCAGCACGGCTGCATATGAAGGAGTTCCTGCTGGAAAAAGGATTCCTCCGGAGATAACTAAACTTTCTTCATCTAAAGAGGCTGCCTTATTAGTAGTTTATTCTACTGATAGGGCAGCCTCTTTTTTTTATTCGGAGCCAGGAAGGTGACAGTTGTCATCTTAAAGAAATGACAGTCCATACTAATGTCATGTCTTCTTTTTCCATATGATTGAAATAGATCAAACGCATTCGGAAGCGGAGGGATTACGTTATGGATAATATTATAGAAATGCACGGGGTCAGCAAAATATATAAGGATAAAAAGGCCGTAGATAATATCAGCTTTAACATTGCTAAAGGTTCGATTACAGCTATTTTGGGACCGAACGGAGCGGGTAAAACAACGGCATTAGGCATGCTGCTGGGGCTAATAGAGCCTACCGAGGGTACAGTGGAGTTATTCGGGCAACATCCGAAGGATAAAGCAGTACGTGAAAAGACTGGAGCGATGCTGCAGGAAGTAAGTGTAATGGATCGGCTAAAGGTGCGGGAGATCATTGATCTGATTCGCAGTTATTATCCAAAGCCTATGGATATGGATTTTCTAATTAAGGCTACTGGACTTGCGCCAGCCGATTTGAATAGATACGCCGAGAAGCTCTCGGGCGGTCAAAAGCGTAGTTTGGGCTTTGCGCTAGCCCTCGCGGGTAATCCGGAACTGATCTTTTTTGATGAACCTACAGTGGGACTTGATATTACTTCCCGGCGGCGGTTCTGGGAAACGGTTCGTGGACTTGCGGAGCAAGGAAAAACGATTGTGTTCACGACCCATTATTTGCAGGAAGCAGAAGATATCGCGGATCGTATTCTGTTATTCAGTAAAGGCCACTTAGTTGCGGACGGAAGTCCAGATGAGATTAAATCACGGATTGTGAAGCGTTCCGTGTCCTTCCTGCCTGTGGGTGATCGCTCGCAATTGCGCAGAAACCTGCTAGACCTAGCTGCTATAGAGGATTGTTATGAAAAAGATGGCCGCATTCATGTGACCACAGAGGATACAGATGAGGCGCTTAAAGCGATTTTTGTGGCTGGACTTCCCGTGAAGGATGTTCGAATTGATCAGGGACGTTTGGATGAGGCTTTTGAACAATTGACCATGAACCAAGAGGAGGCTGTCTAACCATGAGACTAATTACTGTACAGTGTAAAGCGGAAATGCTGCGGATCATCCGTAATCCCTATTATGTGTTCTGGTCTTTGCTCATGCCCATCATGTTCTATTTCATCTTCACCCGGGTGGTCAATACAGGCAGCGATGACCTCACGTGGCGTGCTCATTATTTAATGTCTATGGCGACCTTCAGTGTAATGGGCTCAGCCATTATGACGCTTGGCATCCGGTTGGTGCAAGAGCGAACACAGGGCTGGACCACCTTTATTCGGATTACACCGCTGCCGGGATCGATCTATTTTTTCGGAAAAATGTTCGGACAGACGATGATGCATCTGTTTTCGGTCATTTGTATTTTTATCGCAGGCTATTTAATCAATGGCGTCTCTTTGTCCGCAGGTCAATGGGTGCTTAGCGGGCTGTGGATCCTGATCGGTTCTCTACCATTTTTAGCGATTGGTACGCTTGTAGGTGCTATGAAACGGGTGGATACAGCCAGTGGAGTCAGCAACGTGATTTATATGGCTCTTGCTGTAGCAGGGGGCATGTGGATGCCGATTGAGATACTGCCACGATTAATGCAGCGGATTGGTCATTGGTTGCCTTCCTATAACTATGGGAATGGAGCCTGGGAGATCGTTCGTGGATCAGCTCCGACGTGGAGTAATGTCTTGATTTTGCTCGGATATTTGATAGTTTTTATGTTACTATCGGTCTATATTCGAAAAAAACAGGAAGCGGTGTGAATGAATGGCTGAGCGTGCGAAGTTCCGGTTATTTCCACAAAAACAGGGGTTTTTCCCTTTTGTATGGGCTGTTTATCTGGTTTTGCCCATCCTGAATTTGCGCGGGGAGACTGGAATGAAGCTCTTTCTGGGCGGGATTATGATAGCGGTATTTGCCCTCAGCTATCGCCAGCTGTATTGGGTGCGGGGTGGAGTGTTTAATGTTTGGTTAATTATTCAAATGTTGATCATCGTGGTGCTTAGTGTGTTCTATACCCCCTATAATCTGTACATGGGCTTTTTCACCGCAAATTTTATCGCATATTATACGGAGAATAGAGGGTTCAAAATTGCATTTGCTTCTTTTGTGATCATGATCCTTTCGGTGCTGGTCTTAGTGGGTCGTGGGATGGAGTGGGGAAGTGTGATATTTTTAGCTCCGTTTATTATTATTATGTTGATTAGTCCGTTCGGAGTGAGGTCCATGAATCGGAATCAGAAGCTGGAGAAAGAGCTGGATCAAGCCAATGAGGTGATTAAAGAGCTGGTGAAGCGTGAGGAACGAATGCGAATCGCCCGTGACTTGCATGATACTCTTGGCCATACCTTGTCCTTGATTACGTTAAAAAGCCAACTCGTAGAGAAGCTGGTGACGAAAAATACGGAGCGAGCCCAAGAGGAAGCGCGGGAAATTCAGCGCACTTCACGGGCTGCGCTCCGTCAAGTGCGTGAGCTAGTGTCGGAAATGCGTGCGGTCTCAGTAGCAGAGGAACTGGCTGAAGCTGGAGAGATGCTGCGGACCGCAGAGATCGCCTTAGAAGTGGAAGGGGATATCTCTCTGGAGGGGGTATCCGATCTGTCGCAAAATATCCTCAGCCTTTGTATCAAAGAAGCAGTGACTAATATCGTGAAGCATAGCAGAGCGGATAAATGCTTCATAGGAGTGGCAAAGCTGGCTGGAGAAGTGCGAATTACCGTTAAGGATAACGGCATTGGTCTACAGCACGGGGAGATAGGGAACGGCGGGCTTAACGATGGAAATGGCATGAAGGGGATGGCGGAGCGCCTATCCCTGATTGACGGCTCCCTGTCGCTAAGCTCAGCTGAGGGTCAGGGAGCTACGCTGATCGTTACCATCCCGCTAATCGTAAAAGATGCACAAGGGGGTGAGACTGCATGATAAGCATTGTTATAGCGGAGGACCAACGTCTGCTTCGGGGAGCGATGGCTTCTTTGCTGGATCTTGAAGACGATATCGAAGTAGTCGGAGAAGCTTGTGATGGGGCGGAGGCGTTAGCTTTAATCGACAAGCTTCAGCCGGATGTTTGTCTCATGGACATTGAAATGCCGTTCAAGAGCGGGCTGGAGGTTGCAGAAATATTGCGGAGTAAGGATTGTCCGACCCGTATTATTATTTTGACTACCTTTGCCCGTCCGGGGTATTTTGAGCGTGGAGTAAAGGCTGGTATTCAAGGGTATTTGTTGAAGGACGAGCCTGTAGATAAGCTAGCTGAATCTATTCGTCGTGTCATGGCTGGACATCGGGAGGTATCTCCTGAGTTAGTCTTTGGCAGTTTGCGGGAGGAGAATCCATTAACAGCACGGGAGCGCGAGATTTTAAAACTGGCTGGAGAAGGGCAAACCGCGAGCGAGATAGCCTTTTCGCTGCATCTGTCTTACGGCACTGTCCGCAACTACATCTCTGAAATACTCAATAAGCTGGAAGTGAAAAGCCGGATTGAGGCGGTACGGCTGGCTGAAGAAAAAGGCTGGATTTGAGGGGAGAAGGGTATGGTTATGCAAATATTTCCGATTCGTCATGGTGATCCGGACTATTCCATAGATGATCTAACGGAATTAGGGCATCAGGAAGCAGCGGCATTGGGAAAACGCATGGCATCTAGCGGTCTGGATGAATTATATGCTTCACCATTGGGGTATGAACTATCGCCCAAGGGGATTAATGGGTAATCATGTTTAAGGTGACTGATTAAGAGCGAGCAAGGACATTGTCTATGAAGTGAAAGGCCATCCCGCAGAGGATGGCCTTTTTTAATAATACAAGAAAGTATAAGTTCGGTACGATACATTATCCTTCTATTTCTCGCATAAACGCTTACCGTCCTTTAGGGACACCGAGGGCGCTTTTGCTTGCATATAAGAATCATGCCCCTTGCCCAGTTCCTGATTTCCACTTGCTATTGTGCTAACGGACTTAGATGCAGCTATTTGTACATTTTAAGTCTTTTGGAGGAAGTTGCGGACTCGAGAGAGCTTATTTTCCATAAATGGAGGGAATATCGTGCTATTTTAGTGATATAAAGTCTCTGAAGTCCGTTAGCATCCCAGAACAGCGAAATAGTTACGAATAAGGGCTGTGGTGTCCGAACGCAATTCTGAATTCTGCTCGCAATAAAGCTACATTTGCAGATAGCAGCAGCTTTTTCATGAAATGGTCTACTAATTTTGGTTTTGAGCCTAAATTATCTGAAATTCCACTCTTCACCGTGGATTTAATTTCACCTGTGAACCTTTGCCGCCTGTCTGTATGCCAGTTTCCTTCGTTCCAACTTCCTTCAAGTCAGTCACTAGTCGCTCCAATACGGCCTTGGAGGCAGCAGCTTCCTTCGCACCGGATGCTTTGACAACTAATTGCACCGGCTTGCCGGAGCGGAGATGCTTCTCAGCCTGACGGAGCTTCGTATCGTAGTCGTGCTCTTCAATATGAGCAGTGAAGCGGAGCTCTTTGACCTTCTCCTTGCTGCCGCCCTTTGCAGCTGAACCCCCACTGGCCTTGCGTGCTGAGGCTGCCTCCTTCTGCGCGGCCGCTTTTGCTTTGCCCTTTGCAGTTAGGCTGCAGGGCGGTGGGCTGCTCATTAGCGAGGTGCATACCAGATCAGCACCTGCTGATCTGGCCATGGCCAGCGCCTCTTCCCGGGAGACGATACCCAGCTTCTCACCCCTAAGTCCTGTAAGGACTACTTCGGATGCTCTGATTTGTTCATTGATTAATACTGCCACTTCTATGAATCCTCCCCTGATAACGATGATAAAGCTATCATATATGGAACTAGCTTGAGGTTCAAATGTGGAGCGTAGGATTGGCGTTACTAATCCTCTCAATTTCTTCTTTTATGATTTGTAGGATTAGTTTTTTAGATGATGTTGTTAGATATTCTCGGTTGCGCCGCTGCAATATACCCACTTGAATGAACGGCTCGCTTAGTTCAACATCTATTTTTACGATATCTGTCATTAAAGCTGTCGAATCAAGCACTACCCCCACCCCAGGGTTCTTTCTTACAAAATGAGGAATAGCAGAAATTTGGCTTATGGTGGATAAAGTGGGCTTTGATTCGAATCTCGAAAATTGCTTAGCTAACCGAAGGTAATATAAGCAAGTGCGCCCTCCAGCTATAATTGGATATTCAAGAATTTCTCGAAATGAAATATCGTCTCGTCCGCTTAAAGGATGATTTTCATCTACTATAAAAGCGATTTTCTCGTGATAGAGCGGTTCGAAATAAAAGAAGGACAGGTCGGGCGGCTCACCGCAGATGGCGAAATCCAGTTCACTTTGTAGAACAAGTTGTGAGAGGGAATCAGTGTTACCCTGAATGAAGTTACATGCCATTTTTGGTTTTTGCTCCTGAAACTTTCGCAAGGCGTTCGGTAGGACGGATTCCATCATGGATTCAATGCCTCCGATATGAAGTGTGCCAATTTCGTCATGCTGTAAAGCTTTGGTGAGTTCTGATACATAGTTCCAATGTTGAATAAGGTTGTCGATTTCCGCTGCAAAAACTTGCCCAGCACTTGTCAGTTCTACTTCCCAGCCTCTGTGAAAGAGTTGTATGCCCAGTTCCTTTTCAAGTCGTTGAATTTGGTTGGTAATGGTAGACTGCGCATAATTCAACTTCTCTGCAGCGCGTGAGAAAGTGCCTTCTTGAAGAATGGTCTTAAAAGCCATCAGTTCTTTTAGATCCATCGATTGTCACCTCTATCGGTGTAATTGATTAAGATTATTATCTTATTCAATTATATAAATCAAAATACTGAGAGTACAATAAAAGAATTCCAAAGAAGGAGTGAATTAAAATGCCATTCATTAGAGTCAGTTATCTGGAGCAACAATACGACAATCATCAGCTAGAAGGAATATGCAGAGCGATTATGAGCGCGTTAATTCAGCATTTCCATGTACCGGAGGATGATATGTTTCAGGTTTTTCATGCGCATAAAGCGGGGGAGTTTTTTTATAGTAAAGATTATTTAAATATTGAACGAAGCGACGGACTGATATATATCCAAGTTACGCTAAAATCCGGAAGATCAACGGAACAGAAGAAAAGCTTTTACGCGAGGCTAGCCGAGGAATTATCGATGACGCTAAACATCAGAAAAGAAGATATATTCATTGTGCTCGTCGATACGGAATTCGAAGATTGGTCGTTTGGTAACGGTGTTGCTCAAATGCTACAACCTCCGGTTAGGGAGGTGTAATATGGCGCATCAGAAAATAGCGACAAATGTACGGGAATCGTTAGGGGAGTTCGCTCCGGCATTCGTCGACTACTCGGAAAATGTGTTATTTGGGGACTTATGGAGACGTGAGCAATTATCACTTCGGGATCGTAGCATGATTACGATTTCTGCCTTGGTGATGGGGGGCATGACGGAACAACTCCCCTATCATCTGCGCTTGGCTTTAGAGAACGGCTTACAACTTGAAGAAATCGTGGAGGCCATCACCCACCTTTCTTTTTATGTAGGTTGGCCGCGAGCCTCTTCAGCTCTAGAGGTTGCAAAGGATGTACTAGGAAAAAATAAATAACGTCTGACTTTTCAAACCCATCCGTAACCTTTAGGAACTTCATTGGCACTTGTATATAATACGGAAGAAGGGAGCGGGGGAGAAAATGCTTCAGTATATCGAAGAGGCTAAACAAGGAGACCGACAAGCTTTTGAACAGATTGTTAGGCACTTTACACCGATGGCCAATGCAGTTGCGTTCGAAAAGCTGCGTGACTATCAATTAGCGGAAGATGCTGTGCAGGAAGCTTTCACAGAAGCCTTTTTGCATTTGAATAAATTACGAGCAGTAGAGGCATTCCCGGGCTGGTTTAAAGCTATTGTGGTACGGCAATGTTATCGTATCTTGCGAAGAAAGCAGCATCCTGCATTACCCTACGATGAAGCTGCGCAAGCGACAGAATCTTCATTTTCTATAGCAGATATTATTGAGAAAAAGGAAACCCAGCGGCTGGTTCACGAGTCTATAGCTGCATTAACGTCCAATATGCGGATTGCTGTTCAATTATATTATTTTCAAGGCTACTCACTACAAGAGATTGCTGACTTTCTGGGGACTTCGGTTTCGGTATTGAAGAAGCGACTTTTTGATGCCCGCCGCAAACTGAAAGGTGCATTGCCTGTGGCAGATGTTCTTTCCGTATTCAACCATTTGTACGAAGGGGGAAAAGATGTGCTTCACATTGTAAATGGAGATGTAGTGGGAGAGAAGCTGCGGCAAGGAATCGTGAAAGGTGATGTACTAGTGTGGAGAGAGGTATATTCGCATGGACCGGTATTTTTGGATCCTACCTATGGAGATAACCGTGCTGTTCGAGCGCAATATTTGGAACAAACGATGGGAATTCCGCAGAGGGAGTTTATTGAGAATAGTGAGAGGCAAGAGAAGATTTTAGCTGATTTTCATAAATATGAAGAAGTGGTGTTATGGTTCGAGCATGATTTATTCGATCAGACGATGCTCAGTTATTTACTCCATTGGTTCTCGAAGCAGAAAATGTTAACCACCAAGCTAAGCTTACTATGCATTGGAGAGTATCCGGGAATAAAGTTATTTCGAGGACTTGGACAACTTTCTATAGAGCAGATGGAAACATTATCAGGCACATGGAAGCTAATCGGAGCCAAAGAATTAGAAGCAGGTCAAGCACTCTGGGAAGCCTATGTATCACCGAATCCAGAATTGCTGTCACAACGATTAACTACAGATACGTCGGCTTTACCCTTTGCACATGACGCCTTCCGGGCGCATTTATTACGCTTTCCTTCTACTACAAACGGACTTGGCATCGTAGAACAAATCACGCTGGAGATGATCCATGAGGGAATAAAATCACCCTATGAGCTGTTCAAAAATGTGGGTGATCAGCTTCATATCTTAGGAATGGGCGACTTGCAATATTGGCATATCCTAAGAAAGCTGGTACAAGGCCCGTACCCTTTGCTACAAACCCATGGATGCAATGAGTTCCCTGTTTATAATGATTCAGTAATACAATTTAAAGTCTGTGAGCTTGTATTAACAGAGCTAGGTAAGAGTGTAATAGCTGGAAACGAAGACTGGGTGCAGAAGAATGGCAGCGATGAGTGGTTTGGAGGTGTACATCTGCAAGGATTGACTCCGCGCTGGCGGTGGAATCCGTTGGTAGGTGTGCTTCAGGAGAGAAGTACCGAGGCGTAATTTATTAATCTAAATGCTTGCTACACAAGGCATATTGAGCATAAAAAGACTTCCACTAACTTGGAGATACTCAAACGCTCCAGAGGGGGAAGTCTTTTTTTGTTGTATCCATATATTATATGAATAGTAAATATAGTATATATCATCTATTTAAAGGGTGATTGATCTTTGTTGGAGAATATTATCTATAGAATAAATAGTGAAAGTATTCACTTAAAGATGCAAAGGGAGGAATATTCGTTATACGATAGGAGGATGATGTATCAATGTTCATACAGAATAAAACAGTAATGATAAGAATTGCAAAAGCGAATTTAAAAGCGGAAAAAACCAAAAATTACTTTGTAGGCAGTGTGATAGCCTTAGCTGCGTTTTTATTAACTGTTGTAATGACTTTTGGTTATAATTCTTTTACTAACCTACAACATGAGTCGAATTTCCAAGCTTTATTCTATAATCTCAATAACAATGAAATCTTACGATTGAAAGAAATAGAGGAAATTAATAAAATCGGACTCTATAAGGAAATAGGCAGAGAGAAAAAAGAAGAACGTTTATTGTCCATTCTCTACACGGATCAAGCCATGATGGATTTATCAAATGCTAATATCGTTCTGGGAAAATTCCCCACAAAAGAAAATGAAATTGCAATAGAAAAAGACTTTCAGTTATCCGATGATCGAAGCCTGGGGCTTGGCGATTCTATTTCTTTGCAATTTAGAAACAATGCCAGCAAAGAATTTCAAACCAGCCAATTTGTGATTTCTGGAATTCTGCAAACAACCGCATCAGGAAACGAGAATCGAATGGGTTACAATGCTCTGGTATCAAGCGCGTTCGTTGAGGCGGATCCGTTTCTTTCCAAAGAGGATTACTCCGCGGCAATTAGCATCAACAATAGCAGCAGTTATTCCAACGAGGAACTGAAGTCGAAAATCAAAGAAATAGGGCAGCGAATGGGTATCTCTGAGAGAAATGTTCAGATCAATAATGTGAATGTGGACAGTAATAATCTGTCAGGAAGCACTGTGATATCCATCTTGTCTATCATGCTGATTATCGCACTGGCTTGTTGGCTTGTCATCTACAATATCTTTTATATTTCAATTACTAAGCGAATTAAACAATACGGACAACTTAGAGCAATCGGTGCAACAAAAAGGCAGATAAAACAGCTAGTTCTATATGAAGGGGAAAATCTTTCAAGAAAATATATCCCTATTGGAGTTATCTTTGGATGTTTAATGAGCTGGATTTTAAGTGGCTTTCACTGGAATGCAGTTCCAAGTTTTTCACTTGCTTTTTTAGCAGGTTTGCTCACCAAAGTAACAGTTAGAGCCTCATTAAACGCACCATCTAAATTCGCATCAAGAATCTCCCCTATAACAGCGATTAGACATGTAGATGCCGATGTTAATACAAAAAAGGAGAAAAGAAACTCTAAAAGACTAACACCATTTTCTTTAGCTGCATTGAACTTATCAAGAAGCAGGAAAAAGACGGTGTTAACTTTGCTGTCTCTTTTTTTAAGCGGAACACTATTTGTTTCCTTGGGGACATTGTTAAACTCGGTCGATCCAATCTCAAAAGCAGAGAAATATTTTCCGAATCATGGTCGGTTTGATATTCAAATTAATAATGAGTTGTATTCTGAAACAACCTCATTAAGTGATCTTCAGACGGAAGGGCAACTATCTACTTCTTTAAAAAATAAAATCCTAGCTATAAATGAAGTTGAGGACGTAATCGAACATCAGTATATTGAAGCTGCTATCGAAGGAATAAAAACGGATGACGGGGCCGCGATAGTCAGTATTGAGAATATCCCTACGTTAAACAACGAAAGATGGAGTAGTCATTTGGCTGAGGGGAAGATCCCGGATGTTGATTCATCGGATGCATCCTACATTCTCTTGAACAGTGCCAGTAGTGACTTAGATTATTACGGGGCTCATTACGCTGTCGGTGATCATATTTCATTCATAATTGCTAATGATCAGGAGAAGACCAAACATGATTTTGAGATCATTGGAGATATTCCGGATAAGAATTCAGGAACTTCATTTTATCTTCCACCCAAAGTAATGCAAACTGCAGCCCCTTTTAATAGCAATAAGAGCTACGAAGTTATTACTATGGATAAATCGAATGAAGAGTTAATAAAGAGTGAGTAAGAGGGTGTGATTCTCAATGAGGATACACTCAAATTATTGTCTTTTTCCGAAGTTGTGGAATCCAATAGAATTGCTTTTAGAACTATCACTATTTCAGTGTATAGTTTTATGGTTTTTATAGCAGTATTCAGTATTATCAATCTCTTGAACACCATAATCACCACTATTTCTGCAAGAAAAGGGGAGCTAGGCCTTATGCAAGCCATAGGAATGAGCCGAAAACAATTAATGGCTATGTTAACCTATGAAACAGGATTTTTAGTGGTTGGAAGCTTTACGATGGCTCTTTTTACGGGCGATCTAATGGGATACATGATAAGTAAGAGTGCAGGGAATATGGGGGGGGCTTTCCTACATTCAATACCAATTCCCTTGGGGTGCTATTTTCCTGTATTTCTTGGTTATTTTACTTGTCCAGACTGGTATGGTTCAGTTTGTTAGACGATCAATATCGTCGCAGAGCATTATAGAGCAATTAAATTAACGATGCGGAAAGTTTAGCTATATTTAATAAATCCCTCGCCTTTATACGGGCTAAACGTGAAAATAAATAGTGAGTAGCAATTAACGTTGAAGGGTGATTTATATGCTGAAACTACCGGTGTATCATTCCGTAATTTCTTCCCATGCCATAGTACCCGTAATTAATGATCTTTATGAAATCGGGGATGTTCTGGAGTGTAGTTTTTATGAGAACGGACTTAATGATACCTATTTACTAAAGACCTCTATTGATAAATACATTCTTAGGATCTATAAAGCTCATTGGCGAAATAAACATGAGATTGATTTTGAAGTGGAGTTATTGAATCACTTAAATAAGAAGAATATCCCTGTATCGGCTCCGATAATCAGCAAGGATGGTGGTTACCTAATTGAGCTGGAGGCTCCTGAAGGAACACGTTACGCAGTTCTGTTTACTTTTGCAAAAGGCAATTATTCCGATGAAAAAGCTAGCTGTGAATTATACGGTGAACAAGTGGCTAAGATGCATCTGGCTATGGATGATTTCGAATGTGGGCAGCAAAGATTTACGCTTAATTTGGATCATCTGCTTAAAGAATCGCTTCAATCGATTCGCAAGCCTTTATCCCACAGGCAAGAGGATATCGATTATCTAGAATCTTTGTCGGAAGTATTGGCAAATAGCATAGCTGAAATCTCATCAGAGCTGGATTGGGGGGCATGTCATGGTGATCTTCATGGAGCGAACGTACATTTCTACGAGGATACCCTGACTCATTTCGACTTTGATTGCGGAGGTTTTGGCTGGAGGGCCTATGATGTTTCCGTGTTTTTGTGGTCAAGGGTTAGAGGGAAAGAACGAGAGCATTTTGACAATGAACAATGGACTGTTTTCCTGGAGTCATACCAAAAGCATAAAGTATTATCTGAGAACGATTTAAAGGCTATCCCTATATTTGTTGCTATCCGGGAGATATGGTTGATGGGTCTGCACACAGGGAACGCACAGGTTTGGAGTTGTGGGTGGCAAAACGATCATTACTTCAATACTAATCTGCAATTCCTACGTAATTGGTGTGAAGTTCATTCTATCCGATAGACAATATCCAAACAAGAAGCCACTCCATATTTAGGGGTGGCTTTACTTCAGTCATTATTCATAAACGTCTTATGATAAGCGTTACGATATTGGGTGGGCGTCATGTTTTCGTATTTTCGGAAGAGGCGCATGAAATATTTATCGTCGGTGAACCCCGTCTCTGTCGCGATGTCCCTCACGCTTAATGCGGTTCTGGTTAGTAGCTCCTTCGCTTTAGTCACACGTACTGAATGGATATATTCCAATGGCCCCATGGAGGTATGCTGTTTAAATAGCCGAGCTAAATAGTCCTTGTTGTAATTGAATTTATCCGCGATGATGGCCACGGTAAGCGGTTCGCTTGCATGTATCCTTGTCCACTCAGCTATTTTGACGAAGGTGACATCTTGCTGTGCGCGGATCAGCTTACTGGCGAACGGCTGAAGTGCATGCTCAGACAGCTCAATTAAAAGCGAGGTCAGCAAATAATTAACGCTGGAATAGGTTAAATACCCCGAGTTGGCCACATGAAGGATTTGATTCGCCAGAATATGAATCCGGTCACTATGTTCGATTTTTATGATTTGGGGCAGATATAGATCATGTACGGACCATAAGCGCTGTGTGCGCGAAAAGATTTCTTCTGCCTCAGGCTTCATTTCCTCCTCACTCAGTAATAACCCTCCGTTTGTCAGTTCGAAATGAAACCAATAAAACTTAACCCCGGGTCGTGACTCTCTATAGCCGACATGTGTGCGATTAGGCATGAGCAGAAGAGCTTCGTCAGGGCCTACTTCAAATTGTTTGTTTTCCTCACTCAAATATACCGTTTCGTTCACGCCAATGATTAGTTCGTAGTTCCCCATAACACGCTCCACATGCTTCCATGGTGTTTCTGAGATAAATTCACCTGCCGCTGTAAAATGAACAGGTACATCTGCATTTATTTTTAAATAGCTCATGCGGTCCTCCTAGCAATCAATAAGTCGGGTTTGTCCACTATTTGTACGACTGATCTACCGACAAATCAACGTTCCGGTGTTATCTTATGGATACAAATATACACTTGTCATCTAACCCTGACAAGATTGCGAGGGAGCGATTTCATTGAAGACGCAAGCTTTTGATCTACAGAACGTACGAATTGATTCAGGTCCACTTCTCCATGCGATGGAGTTAAATACTGATTATTTACTCAAGCTTGAGGCAGATCGGCTTCTGTCGCGTTTTCGCGAATATGCTGGCTTAGAGCCTAAGGCTGCTCACTACGAGGGCTGGGAATCTCAGGGGATTAGCGGCCATACGTTAGGCCATTATATTTCTGGATGTGCGTTAATGTATGCCTCTACGGGAAATGAAGAGCTGCTACAACGCGTGAATTATGTAGTAGATGAATTAGAGCAATGTCAGGATGCGCATGGCAATGGCTTTATTTCCGGCATTCCTCGTGGCAAGGAGTTATTTGAGGAAGTGAAGGCAGGCGACATTCGCTCACAGGGCTTTGACCTCAACGGAGGTTGGGTGCCACTTTACACGATGCATAAGCTGTTTGCAGGTCTTCGCGATGCTTATCGACTGGCGGGCAATCAGAAGGCGCTCGTTATTGAAACGAAGCTAGGGCTGTGGCTTGAGAATATTTTTGCAGGGCTGAGTAAAGATCAGATCCAAGAGGTGCTGCGTTGTGAGTTTGGCGGCATGAATGAAGCGCTGACGGATTTGGCAGAGGATTCCGGGGATGATCGTTTCCTCGCGTTAGCGGAAAGCTTTTACCATGGGGAAGTGCTTAATGATCTTGCTATAGAAAAAGATACCCTAGCTGGAAGACATGCTAATACACAGATTCCAAAAATCATCGGAGCTGCTAGACAATATGAGGTAACAGGGCAGGAGCATTATGCAGGTATTTCCCGCTTCTTCTGGGATCGGGTCGTGAATCATCATTCTTATGTGATCGGCGGCAACAGCTATAATGAGCATTTTGGTGAACCGGATAAGTTAAATGATCGATTGGGTGAAGGTTCATGTGAGACATGCAACACGTACAACATGCTGAAGCTGACCAAGCATATGTTCCAATGGGATGCGTATGCAGCGTATGCGGATTACTACGAACGTGCGATGTATAACCACATCTTAGCCTCTCAGGAGCCGGTAGATGGCCGGGTATGTTACTTCGTATCTCTCGAGATGGGTGGACATAAATCGTTTAATTCGCAGTTCGAAAGCTTTACGTGTTGTGTAGGCTCGGGAATGGAAAGCCATTCTATGTATGGCTCGGCGATATACTTCCATAGTGCAGATGAGCTTTATGTCAATCAGTACGTACCTTCTACAGTGGCTTGGAAAGAGCAAGGCATTAGCTTGCAGCAAGAGACCAAGTTCCCGGCAGAGGGACAAGGTGTACTGCGGATCAGTGCAGCACAGCCAACGAAATTCACATTAAAGCTAAGGTATCCTTACTGGGCTGAGCAAGGGATGAGTGTTAGCGTAAATGGTGAAGACGTTCAAGTAAATGTAGGCAAATCTAACTACTTTGCTTTGGATAGAGAATGGCAGGATGGTGACGTTGTCGAATACGATATTCCGATGTCGGTGAGAATCGAGACGATGCCGGATAATCCGAACCGAGTTGCCTTCCTTTACGGTCCACTTGTGCTCGCAGGTGATTTTGGGCCTATAAATGCAGAGACCAATAGCGATCGCGCCCTTGCTTCCGTATTAATCGGAGATCGGGACACACTGACGGACAACCTCATCCAATCTAATGTGAGCAAAAATGTGTTCCGGATGAAAGGTTTAGGGTATACAGGGGATCATGAGCTTCGTCCGTTCTACCCTATGCATGATCATCGTTATTCCGTGTATTGGGATTTATTCACACCGGAAGAGTGGAAGCTGGCAGAGGCTGAGTATCGCGAAGCCGTGGAGAATAACTTGCTGCTTGAGCAGTTAACTGTCGATTCGGTACAACCTGCTGAAATGCAGCCTGAACGCGATCATAATTTCACAGGTGAATTTGTAGGCTTAGGTAAAATCCACAATCGTAAGTATCGGGACAGCTGGATCAATGGCTGGTTCTCCTTCACGCTGGAAGTTTTGCCGGATGAGCAAGTGGATCTGGTGGTCACGTATCTGAAGTCGAACGATACTTCGCTGGCATTCGATATTTTGGCGGATGGGGAGCAACTTGGTGTAGGCACTCTTGAGTCTGAGGAGATGAATAAGCTGGAGACGATTCGCTATGAACTCCCGCAGACCATTACTAGCGGCAAATCAGCGGTTAAGATTAAGTTTGCTTCTCATGAAGGACATAAGGTTGGCCAAGTGGCTGGACTACGTATCGTTAAACGTAATTCTTGAATAAAAAGGCTTACAGAATTATAATAGGGTCAATTCTTTTAATTGAGGTGAAATGGATGTCTTTCCGTACCGTTACAAGGAACTAGTTATCGGGCTGGGTGAAACGCGTACCAGCTATCAAGGGGGGAGTCTACCCTTTTGATTACAACTAACTAGAGCTTTGAACGGTGCCATAGGCAGCTGTTTTTGTAGAGCCAGGCACTTAACCTATTTAACTTAGAGAACCGTTTATTTGTGGATGGTTTTTTACAGTGGGATAGGGGCGCCTGGCTTTTTTGCATTCAATTAAAAGAGGGGATAAACGATATGTTAAAGAAGAGTCTAGCTCACCTAAAATGGTGGGTAGGTAGTTATATTTTATTGGGTTTTGCCATTCAGCTGTTAAGTAGTTTAGGTGTTGTTGTCTTTCAAAAAATATTAGATAAGGCCACGGTAATCAACAGTTTTGATGAAATAGCAACATTAATTATGGTGTATGGGGCTCTGCTGGCTGGGGTGGCGATCCTGAATTATATAGACGAATACCCGAGTGTGTTTTTATCGAACAGCATCACGGAGAGGTTAAAGATTATTGCACTGTCCAAAATATCAAAAATGGATTATCAAGCGTATCAGGATATGGGAACAGGGCAAATGATTAAGGTGATCGAGAACGGGGCAGCGGCTGGAAACAGTATTATTTTTTCTTTTTTTCTCAAAACACTACATGAGCTATTACCTACTCTTCTATTCAGTTTAGTCTTTATCAGCTTCTATGATCTGAGGATCATGTTAGTGATTGCAGCTGGCTATGTGGTCGTCTTTCTGATAACAAATCTGTTGTTGAAATTTATGTATGCGATGAAGGCTGCCATTCTCCAAGAGCAAGAAAAGATGTCCAGATTCTCTATCCGCGGGTTTATGGAATTGGTCGTCTTTAGAACCAACAAGAGGTATGAGAAAGAGATCGATAAATTAAGCCAGACCGCACGCACTATCATTCATAAAAATGCTCAGCTAAAAATGATTCATGAAGCTTTTTTCGCTATATTCGAGTTATTTGTCACGATCATTAAAGTTGTTGTCCTGATTTATGGTGTGAAAAGCATTGTCGCAGGCGAGACCTCCCTTGGTATTGTGGTCGCATTGTTCATGTTCATCGATAAAATTTATACCCCCATTGCCATTTTTAATGTTTTATTTGTAGATTGCAGACTGAACAAAGTGACCTACAGAAGATTCGAGGAATTTATTGCTGCCCCAGAAGATAAGAACTTGGAATCCGGAGAAGCCATCACTGAGCTCCAAGGCAATATTGAGTTTAGGGAGGTGTCCTTTACTTATGGGAATGTGCAGATTCTGAATAACCTGTCATTTTCGCTTACGCGAGGAACTTCTGTTGCTATTGTCGGATTAAGTGGAGGCGGGAAATCTACGCTGATTAAATTGATTGTGGGGTTATTAAAAAAGGGCGAAGGTGAACTCTTACTGGACGGTAAGGATATCGATGAGATTCGTTTGAATAGCTACTATGATCATATTTCCTATCTGTCCCAAGACACGCCGATTTTTGATGCTACGATAAGGGATAATATTGTATTCGATGAGGATACTCTGTCCGATGAAGAGCTATATGAGATTCTGGAAAAAGTTCATTTGCAGGAAAAAGTAAGCCATTTGCCGGATCGCTTAGATACTTTGGTGGGCGAAAAAGGTCTCAAATTATCAGGAGGCGAAAGACAGCGATTAGCTTTTGCCAGAATCATTGCCCAAAAAAGAAATATACTAATTCTGGATGAGCCCGTGTCAGCGCTTGATAATATCACTGAGCAAAGTCTTATGGAGACGATTTTGAATGAATTTAAGGACAAAACTATCATCATTGTGGCCCATAGGCTTAATTTTATAAAAGACGTGGATAAGATATTGGTAGTGGATCAAGGGTCCATTGTTGGGGAAGGGAAATTTGATGATTTAATAGAACAGTGTGAAGCTTTTAAAGCGTTATGGAATAGAAAAATATCGTTTACAGATTATCGATAAATTGCTAGACTCTTCTAAAAAAAGAGGTGCTATCTATGGCTTGGCCAACACATATTGTAGCGGTGGGTGGAATTGCAATAAATGAAGAGGGAGATATTCTTTTAGTAAAAACACATCATGGTGGGTGGGTATTTCCTGGAGGACAAGTGGAAGTTGGAGAAAACCTAATAGATGCACTAATTCGCGAGATTAAAGAGGAAAGTGGAATCGATGTCGTTGTTTCTCAATTGATTGGCGTGTATTCGAATACAGGTATGCATAAATGGTATGACGGTGAGACGGATGTTCCTACCAAGGTGATGTTAGACTTTATCTGCAAGCCTGTGGGTGGAGAATTAAGTACTTCGGAGGAAACATCTGAAGTGATGTGGGTAGCCAAGGAGAAGGTGCTGGATCTGATTTCTGCAGCGGCTATTCGTACCCGCTATCAAGCTTATTTGGATTTCGATGGAAATACTAGGTATATGGATTATGTAACTGGAGGTGCGTTTGAAGTTAAATTGGATCGGATGGTGTAAAAAAGAAACTTTGAGGCTTTCCCGAAAGGGAAGGCCTCTTTTGTTGGGAATGAGCGATCATTCCGCTATATCGTATAAGGATTGTGACGAATCATCTCAATTAAATTCACTGCGGCTGCTGATAAGGGCTCATTTTTACGTGTACAGATCGCAATGGTGTTCTTCAGATGGATTCCTTCTACATATACTCGGCACAATTCTCCACGCTCTACATATTTGCGTACGACTAATGAAGAAACGAAGTTTGCGCCATATCCGGCGATAACGGCTTTGATGGCTTCATGTAGTCCATTAAATTGCAAAGAGATGATAGGAGCGGGTGTGTTGTATGTGCGGCATAAAGATAATAATCGCTCCCGCGTTGAACTCCCTTCTTCACGCATAACGAAGGGTTCCTTCATCATTTCGAATAGAGAAACTTGCTGATTGGCATAACGATGATCGGGTGCGACTACAAACCATAACTCGTCCTGGAATAACTCCTCTGTCTGGATTGTATCTGGATAAGCCTCGGCGATTCCTCCATAAATAGCTATGTCCACGTCTACATTTAACAGCTGCTTGAGGGCATCACTTGAGTTAGTAGTGGTGATCATCATCTCCACTTGTTCATATTGCTGCTTAAACTTTGCAATCCAGGTAGGAATGAGAAAGTGAGCAGGTAAATACGTGGCGGCTAGACGGATACTCCCGTTAGTGCCGTTAACATAATCTTGAGCGAATTGCTCAATTTGTTGTTCTACGGCGAACAGTCGCTTGGCGAGTAGAGTAAGCTCTTCCCCTGCATCCGTTAAAGCAATTCCTCTGCCTTGAGGTTTAAATAGGGCAAAGGACAGTTCTTTTTCGAATTTCTTAATCTGCGCAGTGATGGCAGGCTGACTTATATTTAAAATTTCTGAAGCGCGTGTCACACTGCCTGTCGATGCGATTACATGGAATAAGCGTAAGGCATGTAGGTTCATGGTTAAACTCCCATTCTTCAATTCATATATTAAATATATAAATTATACTTAAAGATATATTATATTTATGATTATAACTGATTTACAATACAGATATAAAGAAGAACTTGGAAAGATGAGATTAGGGAAAGGAGTAATGGAGAGGAGGTTTGGAACTGTAGGAACGTAGCCATCGCCTTTGTCTCCGGATTTGAACCATGAACAAATACTAAAGGAGAAGTGATAAATATGAATCAAACGACTACTTGGGATAAAGTCGATCAGTATATTACAGAGCGCCTGATTCCACAGGACTCTGTGTTAGAAGAAGTGTTGGTCACCAATCAACAGGCAGGGTTGCCGCCCTTTGATGTTTCGCCTAGTCAGGGGAAATTCCTGAATCTACTGGTGCAAATGAAAGGTGCACGCCGGATTTTGGAGATTGGCACCTTGGGCGGGTACAGTACGATTTGGATGGCAAGAGCCCTGCCGTCTGACGGACAGATAGTTACCTTGGAGCTGGATCCCATTCATGCGCAGGTAGCTAAAGCTAATCTATCGCTTGCCGAGGTGGATCATCTGGTAGAGCTTCGTGTAGGGGATGCATTAGAGCAACTGTCTCAGATGAAACAAGAGGGCGGTGAACCCTTCGACTTTATTTTTATAGATGCCGATAAACCGAATAATCCTAACTATTTAAAGTGGGCGCTGCAATTCTCCCAGCCCGGAACGGTGATCCTTGGAGATAATGTGATTCGTGAAGGTGAGGTCATTAACGAAAATAGCGAAGACGCTCGTGTAGTAGGCGTACGGAAATTCTATGATCTGTTGGCTGAAGAGCCTAGAATTTCGGCTACTGCCATTCAGACGGTGGGAAGCAAAGGTTATGATGGATTTGTATTGGGAATTGTGAATAGCTGAGGGATTCCACAGGTCCTCTGAGCGTTACGGATCCCGTTGGCGTTAAATCAAACAAAGGTGTCCCTAAGCCATGATGGCTTTTGGAACACCTTCGTTATTTTAAAGCGCCTCTTTAATTACCTTTTTGTAATAGAAGACGGACAATATCGCAAAGATCGAATACAAAGCAGTGTATAACAGCATCACCAGAATCATCGGTGTCCAAAGCTCTGTGCCGAATAAGAACCAGCCGGATTTAACGGCGAAGTAGCTGTGAAGCAAACCTATGACTAATGGAATACCGAAATTGAACAATTGCTTCATCTGTATACCTCTGAGCAGATCACCTTGCGTGAACCCAAGCTTTCTCAGAATGGTGTAGTTAGGTTTTTCATTTTCACTTTCATCCATTTGTTTAAAGTATAGAATACATCCGGAGGTAATCAAGAAGGTTAACCCCAGAAAAGCAACGATAAACATAATGAGTCCCATATTTTGTTTTTGACCTTTTATCGACTCTAATTGAGAGTCTTGTTTGTTTTTCTCATCAAATTTCAAGGTCTTGAAAAGTTCATTTGCCTGTTCAACGCTGGCCCGGACTTTCATATCAATCCCGATATTAAGGGAGGATCCTCTTTGAAGGGCAGGATCTAAATCCTTTTTTAAGCGCTTGAAGATCGATTCGTCTACAACTGCAACCGGTAAGCCACCCCCTGTGTAATACCCTGAAATGGGACTTTCGATATCTAATCTTTTATAATCCTGTGGAAAAACCTCATGTAACCCTTTGAGTTCAATCGCTCCTTTGTCTTTCATAGTCATAAAATTATCCAGTGCACTGCTTGATTTCGTAAAATAAGCTTTATCTGGAGTTAGATCAACGTCTTCAAGTGCATTTTCACTTATGACAGCCAAGGTCATAATATTTGAAAACATATTGTCTCCGTCCGGTTTTTTATCAAGAATCTCTTCAACATCTACATCGACCTGAAGGACTTGGGTCCTTCTTTCTGTAAATACTAAATCATTTGCCGTTAGAATCTTTGTAAATTGTTCAGCCTCTTGGGCATTCGTGAATACAAAATCCGTTGGGACATATTGCTTGGAAGTTTTCTCAGCAGAGTAAAAGGAAATGTAGCTAAGGGATAATAAACCCAGGGCTAGTGCCGATACCGTTGTAATGATGGTCAATAATACGGCATTGGATTTCATGCGAAACATAATGGAGGAAAGAGATAGAACCTCTCTAATGTTCAGATAGCCGTTTTTCCGCTTACGAATGATATGAAAAATAAAACTTACCGAGCCTTTATAAAATAGATAGGTCCCAATAATGACGGATCCCAAAATAGTAATCATGGATATAGCCAATTGATTCATTGAGGTTACGTCTTCGGTAAGTAATTTAGAGGAGAGCACATAGCCCAGTAGGATTAGGCCAATTCCGATAATCCCTATGATCATTTCAAAGAAGGATAACTTTTTCACTGTACCTTCTGTTGTTGAGGTCACCCGGAACAAGGATAAGATGCTTTGTCTTTTAATAAATCCATAATTCATCAGCATGATCAAAAGATAAATCACACAGAATACGATCAATGTCTGAATCAAAGCTTCAATAGAGAAATGAAGGGAGGCTATAGCATCGACCCCCATTATTTTAAATAAGATCATGAGGATTAATTTTGAGATAGAAAAGCCAACCAATATCCCTAGGATCAAGGAACCGAAATATAGGATAAAGTTCTCTGCCGAAAGAATGCGGAAAATTTTATTTTTGGTCATTCCGATTAACTGGAATAAGCCAATTTCTTTACCGCGTCGTTTGATAAAGATCGTATTAGCATACAACAGGAAAATAGAGACAATTACGACTAGTAAAACCGAGGCAGCCGTGATGGCTGCGCCCCCTTTGATAGAGCTTTCCAGCTCATCCATCGAGGGATCGTATTGCAAGGTGACAAAGGCGAAATATAAGGCCACACTAAAAACTAGCGCAAACACGTATAGGTAGTAATTTCGAATGTTTTTTCGCAGATTTCGAATCATTAATACATTAATGCTCATTCTGCACACCGCCTAATACACCCTGTGTTTTTATAATGTCGTTGAAGAAAACTTGTCTTGATTGTTCTCCTTTATTTAATTGTGTATAGATCTTGCCATCTTTTATGAAAATAACTCTACTGCAATAACTGGCAGCTACTGGATCATGTGTAACCATAACGATGGTTGCTTTTCGTTTTTGATTGAGTTCACTTAGTTTATTTAATAAATCAGAAGCGGATTTAGAATCCAGTGCCCCGGTAGGCTCATCAGCAAAAATAATACTTGGATCATGAATGAAGGCACGAGCTGCTGAGGTACGTTGTTTTTGACCGCCAGAGATTTCATTGGGGTACTTATTTTTTAATTCCAAAATCCCCAATTCCTTTGCGAGACTTTCGAATTTCTGATTGGCGGCTTTCTTGGGTGTATTGGTAATGGATAGTGGCAGCAGGATGTTCTCCTTTACCGTCAGCGTGTCCAAGAGATTATATTCTTGAAAAATAAAACCTAAATGATTCTTGCGAAATTCAGCAAGCTGCTTCTCTTTCATATTGGAGATTTCATTGCCTTCGATGGTAATAGATCCGTTACTGATTTTGTCGATCGACGAGAGTACGTTGAGTAGGGTTGTTTTACCTGAACCGGAAGGCCCCATGATACCAACGAATTCGCCTTCTTCTATACGAATATCGAGTCCGCTTAACACGGATTGTTTGTTTAATTTATTGCCATAGCTTTTATGAATTTTAGTAGCTTCTAGAATTGCCATAATGATTCACTCCTTCGTTTCTTCTTTTATAGCTTTATTATAAAAAAGTTTATAGTTCTTATCCTGCGATTGCCCGAACAAAATATAAAAGCATGTGACATTGTTGTCACATGCTTGAGATTTTAACGAATTCATTTTTGAGTGGGAAGGTTAGAGTAAATGTTGATCCCGCTCCGAGCTTGGATTGAACTCCGATAATGATGAGTAAGGATTGAGCTGCTTTCTGAGCTAAATATAAGCCCATGCCTGTGGCGGCATTGTCGCGATGTACAGTAGTGGAAGTAAACCCTCTATCGAAGATGCGCGGCAGGTCCTTCGGATCTATCCCGCGCCCGCAATCCTTCACCTCAAGAACGATATGTTCAGCTTGCTGGTAGCTATTCACTGTAATATCAGAAGCTTCACTATATTTTACGGCGTTGGTTAGGAGTTGTCTGAGGATAAAAGCCAGCCATTTAGCATCACTAAGCACTTCGGCAGCTTCCAAGTTCAACTCAAAGCCGATTCCCTTTTGAATACACCAAGACTGTAACGTCTTAATCTCACTAAAAATAAGCGTTTCTATATCAATTTGCTCCATATACAGGTCGTTTTCAATAAATGGTATCCGTCTTTGATGGAGCTGTTGATCCAGCAGCAGATGAATACGCAGCCACTCATAGGTCAAGTGCCTCTTCATAACATCATCTTCTATACGTTCAATCATTAGATGCATTGCGGTCAGTGGAGTCTTCACTTCATGAATCCAGGATAACAGCTCATCCTTCTCTTGCTCCAAATTCATTAAATTGTCTGAAGCAGTCCGCTTTAACAATTTCACTTGATTGGTGATGCTCTCTTCGATGATTTTCTCAAAAGGACTTTCGGCAAGAGCGATGCTTGTCAGATCGAGATCATCGTCGCGCTCATTTAAGCTTTTATAAAATCTGGTTTCCTTAGGATAGCGAATGACTAGGAAAATCACGAAAAAAATTATCGATAAAGAGACCAGATAGAGTACTGAAGAAAGGGGGATGGTCGGGTCCATAAAGGTGATAAAGAGCATAAATAGATGTACAAAAAGAAAGAGCAGAATCCAACTGAGTCTTTCGAGCAGGTACTTTTTAATCATAGACAATCCTCTTCAATGGCTACGTACCCTTGTCCAACCTTCGTCTCAATAAACGCCCCTAATTCAAGCTCGTCGAGCTTTTTGCGCAGCCGATTTACGTTGACGGTAAGGGTGTTATCGCTAATAAAGCGCTTATCGTCCCATAAGCTATTAATTAATTCCTCTCGGGTGACGATTTTATTCTTTTTCTCAATGAGCAATTTCAATATGAAAATCTCATTTTTGGTAAGCTCAATCGTTCCCGTGTCGTTGGTCACTGAATTCCGTTCATAATCGACAGTGGCTCCGCACCACGTTTTGAGTTCAATGTTATCCGTATTGTAATTGTACACCCGCCGGAGAATGGCTTGCACCTTGGCAATGAGTACATCGAAATGGAAGGGCTTTTGGATATAATCATCGGCTCCCAGCTGCATGGACATCACCATATCTGTCGGATGATCCCGGGAGGATAAGAAGATAATCGGCAGATTAGAGTGAGAGCGAATCATTCTGCACCAATGAAATCCATCGAATTTGGGTAATTGGATATCAATTATCACTAAATCAGGTTTGATTTCCGTGAATTCCTGCGTAACATTGTTGAAATCTTGAATGCCATATACATCATAAGACCACTGCGTAAGCCGTTCTTTGATCTCATTAAACAGCGTTGTATCATCTTCGATTAATAAAAGCTTGAACAAATCGGTCACCACACTTTTAGTTTCGTGCCTTGCGTTTAGAATACGCTTAAATGATTGAAGCCATACTTTGATTGTGCTTAGAGCATTGCAGATAACACTGTCTGATAATGCGCAAATTCCTTCGTTTCATTAAACTGAGGGCACATTTTTAAGGAGAGCAGGGCGCTTTCGATTAAGAACTCTCTTGGTTCCTTGTTGTTCATGATCTCTTCTTGGATAAAATATAACAGCTTTAGTGCATTGGACAGGCTAGGATCATCAGCGGCGAATGATTTATCTATGATTTTTTTTAAGCTTACGGTCGCAAACGATAAATCATTATTAAAAAAATCAGTGTATTCAGCAACAGGCAATAGTTTCCCTACATGATCGGGGGAGATAAGCTGGATTCCTTTTTTGCTTACATCCTCAACAATCGTCTGGATAAGAGTAGTGCAATAATTAATGATTTGTTGAGAGGTAATGACTTCATTCATGGCACTGTTAATTTGCAGCATATGTTGCAAGATGCCCGTAAAAATGATGGCTCCATCCAGTAGATAGGGCTTCTTATCTTCAGAAAATATATGCAGGAAACGTTCATGCACCCAGGTTAATAAGGTGAATTTAGTTTTTTTGATGAATGTAATTAAGTCCGGATCATTGGAGACCAGGGCATCTTCAACCAGCTGCAGCAATTTATTTTTTTTATTGATTTTCATAACCAGTTGAACTTGTTTAGCAAATATATCAATGTCAGAGGGGTCCTGGCCAATGAGCAGTCCATTTCTGCCTTCTTCCAGCTGGTCATGAATAGAGGTGAATACAGCTTTAAAGAGATCCCCCTTGGAAGGAAAATAATTATAAAAAGATCCTTTGGAGATCCGGCTGTGATTCAGAATGTCCTGTATGGATGTAGCATGGTAGCCTTTTTCAATAAATAATTCATGTGCTTTTTGAATTACTTGCTCTTTTCGTTTATTTATCATCTTAGGTGCCCCTTTAAGCTGGACTCTTTTGTGCAAAAAAACTCTTCACGTAGAATAGACTAGCTTATATTTCCACTTAATACAATTTAGTTTTTAAATGAATTCTGACTTGCCAAGCAGTAAATATAAGAGTAATATATTCTTCATTGTAACATAAGTTCAAATTTGAACCGACGGTATTATTATAGAATGGAGGATTCCAAAATGAAAACGAAAGAAAGTAAAGCGTCCTATGGGATTTTGGCAATCCTTATGATTGGTGCATTTGTTGCTTTACTGAGTAACACCTTACTCAATATAGCTTTACCATCGATTATGAAGGATTTTGATGTCAGTGCCTCAACGGTACAGTGGTTATCGACGGGTTATATGCTAGTGAACGGGATCATGATTCCTTCAACGGCCTTTTTAATTCAAAAGTATACAGCGAGACGGTTATTCCTAATCGCCATTGGATTATTTGCAATAGGGACCTTTATTGGAGGTTTTGCTCCAAGTTTCCCTGTATTATTGATTGCGAGAATGGTCCAAGCCTCAGGGGCCGCAATTATGATGCCATTGTTAATGAATGTATTGTTCACTACATTTCCACCTGAAAAACGCGGCTCGGCCATGGGGATGTTTGGTTTGGTTATGATTTTTGCACCAGCCATTGGTCCTACCCTGTCAGGATGGATTATTCAGCATTATGAATGGCCTGTGCTGTTCTTTATGATTGCACCGATCGCCGTATTGGTGTTCATTCTTGCTTTCTTCAAACTGCATGATCCTAAAAAAGATGTGGCTATTAAAATCGATATTCTTTCTGTAGTTCTATCAGCGATTGGGTTCGGGGGTCTTCTATACGGCTTCAGTTCCGCTGGGAATAAAGGATGGGATGATCCAATGGTCTACTCCACCCTTATTATCGGGGTTATTGGTTTAGTGATATTCATTATGCGCCAGATGAGAATGAAGGAGCCTATGCTTAACTTCAGAGTGTACAAATATCCGATGTTCGCTTTATCCTCAGCGATTTCGATTACACTGAATATGGCGATGTTCTCAGCAATGATGTTAATGCCGATTTACCTGCAAAATATTAGAGGTATTTCACCTCTGGATTCGGGACTCCTAATGTTGCCTGGTGCGTTGATTATGGGGGTTATGTCGCCAATCACAGGTAAATTGTTCGATAAATTCGGCGGCAAAGTCTTGGCGTTAATCGGTCTGGCTATCGTAGTGATCAGTACGTATTTCTTTAGTGATCTAACTGAAACAACGAAATATTCGACACTTATGATTTTGTATTCTGTGAGAATGTTCGGGATTTCAATGGTTATGATGCCTGTGATGACCAATGGTCTGAACTCCATCCCGGCTAAATATACACCGCATGGTACAGCCATGAACAGTACGATTCAGCAAGTCTCCGGGGCGATTGGCGGGGCGCTGCTTGTAACGATTATGTCTAACAGTACCACTTCACATGTCAAAGATATGGTAGCAGAAGCTGTGAGTAAATTAACGGCTAAACCTTCTGCAGAGCAATTGCTTGGTATTCAAAACCAAGTCATCGCAAAAGCAACGATCGAAGGAATTAATGATGCGTTCTTAGTGTCAGTAGGCGTTGCCATCATTGCCTTTATCCTAGCTTTCTTCATAAAAAGAGGAATACAGCCTAAGGACACAGAAACAGTCGAGGAAAAAGTGGCTGTTAAACAAGTTTCATCCGCTAGATCGATGTAATTTGCTATGCAGAAAGACGCTCACCTATGGTGGGCGTCTTTTTTGTCTTAATTAAAAATAGAACTCTGAGTGAGTCTTGGTCCATCCTGAATGACTGTTATGGAGTCGTTTCCACCTACATAAATTCTATTTGTGAGCGGGTTTAGCACAGTGCTGCCTGATACAGAGGGGAATCTTGCCAGCCGTTTAAACGTGGTGGCGTTATAAACGGATACATGATTTTTATCGAAATTACCCACAAATAAATGATTTGTATTCGGATTAATGGTGATGTTGGAGGAAGTAGGAAGAACCTTTGTTGTAATGATTTTGTTGTTACTTCCATTGATGACGAATAGCTTTCCTTTACCTTCAACTTGTGCACTCGAAACAAAAATACGGTTCGTCAGCGGATTTATAACGACCTCGCTTTGCAAACGTCCCAGCTGTACATTACGCAACAATTTGTTGGTTCGGCCATTGATCACAGAAAGAAACCGGCTTAAGTTATTAGCGACATAAATACGATTGGTAATTTTATTAAGTGCTGGCGCTATCACGGGGTTATTTCCGACTTTTATTGTCGCAATGATAGCCTGTGTAGTTCCGTTAATGACGGTGACGCTATCATTTACAGTATTGGTCACATAGACACGGTTGGTAAGCTCATTGATAACGATTCTGGAAGGGCGCCCACCGATTTCAATCTTTTTACGGACCTGATTTGTTTTCCCGTCTATGACGAATAGGGTTCCGAATGCGCTAGTTACATAAATTAAATTGGTTCGAACATTTACTCCGATATTGTCTGGGAATCGGCCTACTTTGACAGTTTTGATTACCTGGTTTGTCCGCCCGTTTATGACAGATACGTTTTCGTCACGGAAGTTAGGTACATAAATCCGGTTGGTTTGGGGGTTGATTCCGAGCTGAGACGGCAGTCTTCCTACAGGGATGCGAGCGATAATGCGATTAGTTCTGCCCTCCAATACCCCGATAGTTCCAGCCTCGGTGTCTGGGTTTACAAAGTATACTCGATTCGTGACGACATTTACTTTTATATCTCCGATCGGTCCGGCAGAGCGGACTGTAGCAATCACTTTTGGCTGCGCCATGCTTTTACCCCTTTCCAAGTTAATAGATACTTCATTATATTTAGGCTTAGGCAAAAGGGTACTTCATTTATCCTTGCAAGATATATATTAGGAGTGTAGAATGGTACTCCATTATCCAAATATTAGGTTATGTGTAAGCGTTTTATTTTTCTGGAGAATTGAGATTGATTGGAGGTTGGGGTTGAGATGGTGAAATCAGTGTTGTCGGATATTTTATTAACACCTGATAAGACGCAGCTTCATAGCAAATTGTTAGAGGAAATTGGGCAGTATATCACGCAAGAAATTCTAAATCATCCGTTAATGAAAGAGGAGAGTCAGCGGATAAGTATTCTCCTTGATGGATCGACCGCACTTGGGGTGGTGGATGAGCAGTCGGATGTGGATGTAATCATTATTTGTCAGGACGAGTATTATAGCAGCGTTAATCATCGGTTCGAGCAAGCAGGTCTGATCCCGAAGCAAAGTAGTTTTTTTATGGATTTACGACTCCCCAGTGGCAAGTCCGGACATTACACACTGCATAAAATTTCAGAAATCAAAGCGGCATTAATGAGCGGAAATATGGAATGGCTGTGGAATGCTTCTATTTCTTATATCTACTATGACCGATTGGATGTAAAGTCACTTTTTGATGCCTATGTGCCCCTCCAACCTGAAGTCCTAATGAGATTTCGTAAGAATTCATACATACAGTTAAGAAGTTATGCCAAAAGCTTAGATAATCCGTTAGTGCGTGGCGACGCCTTTCCTATTTTATTTTTAGCGGTTTCTCTTTATAAAGAAGCATTACGCTGTGCCGTTACTATTGAAGGTTACCCCTACCCCTATGACAAATGGCTGGTACCTGTAGCCAAACAAACGACTGTCGGCCGAAAGATTATGGAGTGTGCGGGCGATTTTTGGAGTTTTATTAGAGATGATGAATCCTTTGCCCCTATGTACCAAGAGGATAATAACTTTGTCAAAATGGAAAAGCGATTCCGGAAGATACTTGTAGAGGAATTCCGCATGCGTGGGATCGATGAACCTTGGTTAGTAGAGTGGTGGAAGTTTATGGAGGAGTGAATGGAGCTATAGGGTGAGTGTAGTGGTTGAGTGGTTGGGGTGGTTGGAGAGGTGGCGGAGGGAGTGAAGTGGCTATTGTGAGGTGAAGTGGCTATGGGGGATTGTAGTGGCTGTAGTGCTGTAGTAACTGGGGTGGCTGGAGAGGTGGCGGAGGGAGTGAAGTGGTTATTATGAGGTGAAGCTATGGTGGACTGTAGTGGCTGTAGTAGCGTAGTAGCTGTGGTGGCTAGGGTGGTGGAATGGTCGGGTGGTTGAAGTGGCTATAGTGTTCGGGTGAGTGGCTGTAGTGATTAAGTAACTTAAATGCCCCCCCTTCCTCCTCTTGATTATGGTAAGGTATATTGAAGTGAAATTTTAGTGAGAGGTGATTATATGGACGGGACAGTTTCAATATTAGGAGTTCCCTTTTCAAAACTAACACTACATGAGACAACACTTCATCTAACAAAACATATTCAATCTGGAGAACCTAAACTTTTCCATTTGATCACGGCTAACCCGGAAATTACGATAACAAGTCAATCGGACGAGCTGCTACGAACCATACTTCAAGAAGCGGATTTAATCACTCCTGACGGGATTGGCATTGTGATGGCATCAAAAAGAAAAGGCGATCCTATTGCTGAGAGGGTAACTGGATATGAGCTGCTTCTTGAGCTTTTGGAGCAAGGAAATAGCTTGGGATGGAGTTTTTATTTCTTGGGGATAGATGAGCTTACCAGCTGTAAAGCGGTCGAAAAGATCACGGAGTTATATCCGAATGTGAAGATTGCAGGAAGACATAATGGTTTTCTTACCAAGGATGAGGAGCCTGCCATTATATCAGAGATTCAGCGTGCACAGCCGGATTTCCTGATCGTTGCGATGGGTGCGCCATACTCTGACAAATGGGTATAAGCACAAACAGGAGCTTACGCAGGTAAAAGTTGTTTTTGGCGTGGGGGGCAGCTTGGATGTAATAGCGGGAAAAGTTACTCCTGCACCAGCGCTATGGAAAAAACTCAATCTGGAGTGGTTGCATCGACTTTTGTTCGCTCCAGTTGCGAAGGGACAAAAGTCGCGATGGCGCAGACAGGCAGTGCTGCCCAAATTCGTGTTCCGAGCTATGATTAGGAAATGAAGAAAAGGCCTCGTTTATGGGGGCCTTTTTTAGGTTCGGTTGGTGGGAGAGGAGGAGGGGGCAGGTGTGAGAGTAGGAAGTAAGGAGTAGGGTGAAGAGTAAGAGAGAGATTAGTAGGAGTGAGGTGAGGAGTAGGAGCAAGAGTGAGTAGTGAGATTGAGGTAAGGAATAGGAGTAGGAGTGGAGTAGAGGAAGAGGAAGAGGAAGAGGAAGAGTAAGAGTAAGAGTAAGAGTAAGTAGTGGGATTGAGGTAAGGAATAGGAGCAAAAGTGATTAGTGGGAGTATGTGTAAGAGTGGTGATTAGAATGTAAGTGCGACTATAGCTGTGACCTTTAAACAAATTAATAATGATAAACAACACCGATTCTGGTTGATGCCATAGCCTCGTATTTAATTCAAACTAAAAGCTAAAGGGGAACAATAAGGGCAAAAATGCCCTAGATCGGGTGCAATTCAGCCCGAAGAGGCAAAAGAAAGGCAAAAATGCCCTAGATCGGGTGCAATTCCGCCCGAAGAGGCAAATAGAAGGCAAAAATGCCCTAGATCGGGTGCAATTCCGCCCGAAGAGGCAAATAGAAGGCAAAAATGCCCTAGAATCGGTGTGATTCAGCCGAAGTGCCAAAACAAGGGCAAAAATGCCCTAGATCGGGTGCAATTCAGCCCGACGAAGCAAATCAACGGTATAAATCCCGCAGACTGAGCCGAGTCCGGCCCGACGAAGCAAATCAACGGTATAAATCCCGCAGACTGAGCCGAGTCCGGCCCGACGAAGCAAATCAACGGTATAAATCCCGTAGACTGAGCCGAATCCGGCCTGAAGCAGCAAATCAACGGTATAAATCCCGTAGAATGAGCCGAATCCGGCCCGAAGCAGCAAATCAACGGTATAAATCCCGTAGAATGTCCCCAGCCCAACCTGGTTTCTACCCATTACCAACAGGGAGGCCGTTTTCGCCACACATTTAATGTGATCCCTACTATGATGAGTGAAATTTGTTTAATTGAGCAGATACATCCGCACCAATTGTAAATATGTTAGGGAGTTTATCGCTGCAAATAAAAAACTGACACCGCTATACCAGCGATATCAGTTTACAGTGCTTAGCGATTAAGCTAGCGGCTGCCTATTTTTAACTTGTTCCTCTCGCATCCACTGTGACAACTGGCGTTTGAGCTTAAGGAACTCGGGAGAGTCCGTAATCTCATCACGGCGTGGCCGCGGAAACGGCACATCGACTGTATGCAGAATGGAGCCGGGGCGGCCGGAAAATACATAGATACGATTAGAGAGCAGCAACGCTTCTTCGATGTTGTGAGTAATAAACAGCACAGAGCGGCGATTCTCTTCCCACAGCTCTAGCAGCCAGCGCTGCATTTCACTGCGAGTTAGTGCATCGAGTGCGCTGAAAGGTTCATCCAGCAACATTAGCTCCTGCGGAGCGAGCAATGCTCTGAGAAAAGCTGCACGCTGCTGCATTCCGCCAGACAACATATGCGGATAAGCATGTTCGAACCCGCTTAATCCAACCTTGGCAAGCCACTGGCGTGCTTCCTCGCGGGCTCCATCCCGCAGTGTGCCCTTGATCTCCCCAGCAAGCAGCACATTATCCTCAATCGTACGCCAAGGAAAAAGAGCAGGCTGCTGCGGCATATAACTAATTTCACCGCGTTGACCTGTAACGACCTTACCGTTCATGCGGATCGTGCCTGCATCGGGTTTCACAAGGCCGCCAATCATGTGGAATAAGGTGCTTTTTCCGCAGCCGGAAGGACCAACGATCGAAACGAATTCTTGTTGCTCTACCTTGAGAGAGACATTATTCAGAACATTTGTCTCACGGCGACGATGGGAAAAAGATTTGGAGATGCCGCTCACTTCAAGGGCGGGTGCCACGGTATGAGCTTCAGGAGAGCTTATGACTTCTGTTGTTCTGTGTTGCGTTTGCGTCGCTTGAGACATACAGGCATCTTCCTTTCTATGAGTTACGGCGCGGCTTCCAGCGAACCAGCCATTTTTCCAGCAATGCAATAATAGCAAAGAGTACAAGACTTAAAAGTACAATAATAACAATAGCGACAAACATCCGATCCGTACGATATGCGGATTTCTGCAGAAGCATATAATAGCCAATACCTTTATCCGCGCCAATCCATTCAGCGACCACGGCGCCCATAACTGCATAAGTAGCAGATATTTTTACACCGGAAAATAGTGCCGGGATAGAAGAGGGCAGCTCCAGCTTGGTGAAGATTTGCCACTTGCTTGCGCCAGCCATTTTCATATAATTCATCATGACCTGATCACTTTGGGCCAGGCCGCCCATCGCAGCGACAGCTACCGGGAAGAAACATACTAGTGTAATCAGCACGATTTTGGGCAAAAGACCAAAGCCGAACCAGATAATGAGCAGGGGTCCGAGCGCGATGGAGGGAACATTTTGACTCAGAATAATAAGTGGATAAAAAGCCCGTCTAGCCCAAGGTAAAAGATGCAAAAGCAAAGCAACGATTAGGCCTACACCTGTTCCAATGGGAAAACCAATTAAAGTTAGCCGCAGCGTAGCCATCGTATGAGCCCAAAGACCAGAAGCGTTACTGGTGGATTCACGGGCAATATCAGCAGGACTCGGCAGAATCCAGGCTTCAATATGAAATACAGATACAGATAGCTGCCATACGGTTAAAAAGAAGACGACCGCCACAAGGGGCGGCCATATTAGCTTCCAGGTCGATCTCACGGCCGATATTTCTCCGTCAATTTATCCATGCTGATTCCGTTAGGATTATGAGCGATTTTGATCTGCGAAATTACGCTTGGACTACCTGCTTCGATCAACGCCTCCTGCATCTGACGCACAACCTCCAGCAGTTCGCTAAGCTCACCTTCCATTGTGGTTTCCAGCGGATTCACCTGATGTTTAACACCGGATTTCTGAATGACCTCAATCGCTTTATCTACGTATGGGATGGAATCCTCATTGTTCGGAGTTTTTGGAATTACTTGAATGCTTAGTAAGGTGTTAGCCACAATAATCAATCCTCTCATTTTATAAGGTAAGTTCAAAAAGCCAACTTTGATAACGAAGTAACTCAGGAAGCAAATTCGACATCGAATCTTGAACGAACTTGGGAAGTCCGGTACTCACGTAGCACATCACTACGCTCCGTTCCTCCTTCCTCAAGTAACGTCCAACCTTCTTGGTTCTGAAAGCCGACTTTTTGAGCTCTTAAATTATAAGGTAAGTTCAAAAAGCCAACTTTGATAACGAAGTAACTCAGGAAGCAAACTCGACATCGAATCTTGAACGAACTTGGGAAGTCCGGTACTCACGTAGCACATCACTACACTCCGTTCCTCCTTCCTCAAGTAACGTCCAACCTTCTTGGTTCTGAAGTCCGCTATCTACTCCGCCGGTAAAAAATCATTACTGAATGCACTAGCGGCATCCAGCGGTTTATCCAGCAACTTCAGATCATACATCCAGTCACCGTAATTTTGCCAGACCTCGGTTTTTTGCTCGCCCCAGCGGGCAGCATCGTCCTTGTATTTTGGGCTAAGCCATTTTTGGCTAGCTAGGACAAGGTCGGCGTCCAGGTCAGGAACTGCCTTCGATAACATACCGGCAGCCTCTTCCGGATGATCAATAGCATATTGATAACCTTTTGATGTGGCTTTCATGAAGGCCTTCACCAGCTCAGGATGATCTGCAATTTGCTTCTCACTCGTCGTCAGCACAGGCGTGTAATAATCGAGCTGTGGCGCATAATCCTTTAAGTACAGCATATCCAATGGCTCGCCACGCAACTCAGCCTCAACGCCAGTCCAAGCGTAGAAAATCCAGGCGAAATCAATGTCACGTTTGACGGCGGTAAAATAATCAGCTTCACCGATACTGATCAGCTTCACCTTTTTCACATCGCCACCTTCAGGATCCATGATAGCTTTCATGGCTGCTTCTTCGACCGGTGAGCCCCAGCCTCCGTAGGTTTTACCTTCGAAATCCTTTGGTGATTTAATATTGCGATCTACTGGAGCGGCGAATCCCGACGTATTATGCTGAATAATAGCTGCTATCGAGACAAGGGGCACGCCTTGTAGACGGGCTAGCGTTAATCCTTCTTGGGCGCTGATGCCAAAAGCGGCTTCGCCAGAGGTAACCATAGTATCAGAACCCGCTGCGCCTGGCTGAACGATCTCGACGTCCAGACCTTCTTCAGCGTAGTAACCAAGATCCTTAGCTACGTATAGACCAGTATGATTCGTGTTCGGTGTCCAGTCGAGTGCAACTTTAACTTTGGTGAGCTCTTTTGGAGCATCCGTCCCAGCCGTTGCAGTTGGATCAGTAGCATTTGCTTTGTTTCCGGCTGTATTCCCATTGTTGCCGCCGCATCCGGCAATGGCAAGAATGAGTACACAGGTGAGGCACAACGTAAGTGCTTTTTTGAGGTGCATGTCTTCTTCTCTCCTTTAAGGTTACAAGAATCCCGTCTTCCCAACATGAACCGTAAAGTGTAGTATGTACGTTTTTCTACATCTTTTAGTGATCTTACAAAAAAAGCGCCCCGAGTGATCGGGACGCTGGCTTGGCGCAAGGTTAGTCAAGGTCACAGGGACCAGAACCAATTGGCGATTCCTACGCTGGCATTATCCAGATCAGGTATAAGGGTCAGTATCTTGTGGGATACAATCTCAGCCGGCCAATTCCAGCACCCCTGGTTCTATGAAGTTAACGGGTATTTCTATGTGCAATATAAGTAAGCATAAGTTCTGTACCCATACTTTATATCTTATATTTCTCGCATACGGTGTATTATAGACGGCTGTACTCGGAATGTCTAGTAGTGCACTCCTGAATTTTTCCAATCCAGTAGTTTCTTTTTTGCTAGTCTAGATCTTTATATTTTTTGCGGTGACGCCGTTTAAGCTCACTAACCAGCGCCCCTAGCGTGAGGACAACGCTGATCAGAATCCCGCTCATGATCACGAAGAGGGCAAGAAATTCAAAGGGGGAATATCCAATCATTTTACTCCATTGAATCTTTCCATCCAGATCGTCAATGACCTGATTCATGCCGTAAATCCCGCTTACTACCGTAAATACAGTGAGAATCATCAGCAGATTATCCCGTCGCTTGGATTGAAACTTATCCTGATACTGAAACAGGTCATTTAAGGTTTCTTTCACTTCCTCGAACAAAGCGTCGTTTCCGTATACTTTACGCAGCTGAAGAAATATCTCCCGGCCCTGCGACTGGGAAATCAACTCCAAGAAGTAGAACTTTGCCGAGAACTTATTAATGGAGTAGATTAGATTGTCTATTTCCTCATAATCATGATTAATCCGAAGTCGGGAGTGCATATTGGCAAGCTTTAGCAGAACGATTTTGTGGAAAATATTGAGTAAAAATCCGTAATAATATTGCCCGTACATCTGGTTGGCTAGACTAACAGCAATTTCCTGTTCAGCGCGGGTCATGCAGCAAAAAGTCTGCTCATTCATCATATAATACGTGTCTGGACCCCAGCGATTATAGGAGTGTTCATGACAATAGTTCGCAATATATGCTGGATCGCTGGCACTGGCATAGGGCTTTCCGTTCAGATCAATTCCATCAAGCTGTGAGGCACGATAGCGCAGATTTACACTAATCTCATCAGAGCTTTCTTTATTCTGAAAGCCGTAAAAAGCTTGCACCTGCATTCTTTCATCTACGAAAAAAGGAAGGGTCTCGAAATAAGCCCCATTGATATCCGATTGATCCAGATATGGCTCCAGTCCATCCACCAAATTTCGGAAGACAAAATCCTCTACCATCTCATAGGTCTGTTCCCCACAATGAATATAAGTGTAGTCATCCTGTATGAAGGTATTCTCTAGCGCACGGAAACGATCCGCGAATTCTAGGGCAATACTAAAGGGAATTGAATCCCCCTCCAGCTGGACACGTATCGTCACGAATCCAAGCTGAAAAGGACATATGAATATATCTGTCGAGAGAATTTTGAAAAATATAGATTGCTGCGGAATCTCCAGAATGCAGTCGAGATTATTTACTCTGGAAAAACGGCGAAACGAGTCGGCATCCTTCCTGCGTGGAAAAAGGACGTGTGCAGCAAACGGTAAATAGGTGCGTTCCATTCGTTCATGGGAAACACAGTAGCCATCTCCGTAATAGGCAGCTTCAAGCTCTTTATTATCCAGAAAAAAACGTGTGAAGCCGTCGTCCTGTAATTGCTGGATAAGCTGCTTAGAATCGCCCTTTTTTATAGAAAAGGGAAATATAAACTGCATGAGCGCAGTATGTAACAAAGGCTCAGTTGAAGACTCATTTAAAGACTCATTTAAAGACTCATTCATTCATTGTCCATCCTTGTGCTCAGAATATGCTTATAGATCACATTACCCTAAAAGGATAACGTTGATACTGTTCTAAATACGGGAACTCTTTCCTTTCACCGCTTGCATGGATTGGAACCTCCATGCGGCAATGCTTAGCAGAAACAAGAAGGCGGCAAAAGCGGCGAGTAATCCGGCTGTTTGTGCCACTTCTAAATGGTCCATAGACCAGCCCATAAACAGAGGTAGCAAAGCACCGCCAACACCTCCGGAAGCAATCATAATGCTGGGTGTTGACTCTTCAGTGCCAGGCAGCATTTTGCTGGAGAAGACTAAAGCAATGGAGAAAATACCGGACATAAACAGCCCCAGCAGCAGAATTACAATGAAAGCAGCCATTCGATTGTCAGTGAACGGAAAGAGTGTCAGCAGTAACAAGGTTAGTAAACAGCTGCTGAGAATGTACACGCGATAAGATATTTTTTCGGCAATTACACCCGCAAACAATCTTCCTGTAGACATCGCCAGCCAAAAGAAAGTGACTGTCAGTGCTGCGGCAGACTCCGTCATCCCTAGCTTGGCAATAAAGATAGCCGGCATAAAGTTGACTAAACTCATCTCTGTGCCTACATAAAGAAAAAAGAAAACGATGAAGATCCCTAGCAGAATCCATTGCTTACCTTTATACGGAAATTTTTTGTTAGAACGTGAGCTTGAGGATTGCGAATTGTCTGCTCCTTGGACAGAGGCGCGTTCATCCAGCGTACGTTGTAGATTACCGAAGTGCCCTCTTGTCCAGAGGATAAGAGAAATTAAGGAGAAGGCAGCGACGATTAGAAAGGCCAATCTCCACGCTCCGGCAGCAATGAGCGGACTGGCGATAAGCGGCATCACGAGTGCGCCTATCCCGAATAGCACTTCAAGCCGGCTCATCGCAATAGCAGTTCCTTCGGTTATTGCACCAATAATGATGGTGCCGATAACCGCTTCGATCATCCCGAAACCAAAACCTGCGGCAACGGCGATAACATACATCCAGCCCCAAGGCGGTAGAAAGGCGTAGGCAATTTCTGCAACTAGTAGAAGACTGGTGGCAATGAGGATGCCTCCACGTTTACCGAAGCGGCGATTAAGCAGGGGAGAGACCAACACGCCTGCTAAAAACCCAGCGAATTGACTAAAGATTAATTCACCGCCAGCACTATAATTTTGATCATAATGTTGCAGTAGAACGGGCAGAATAGATCCCAGTACAACATGTGCCAGACCGATAACGAAGTAGGAAAGACAGCCGATCCAAATCAGTTTTTTCACGAAGTAAGCTCCTTATCTTAAAGTAGTTTATGAAGTAAGGTCGGATTCAATGTGAACCTGAAGGGTACATTATAATAAGCACCATTGTTATGATAAATCCAAACGGTGAGCTTGGATATATAAACTTTTGTTTACATGCTTGAAGGGAGAGATTTACGTAATGGATAACAAACAACTGGAGCAACTCATTATTAAAGCATTGGATGACAACAAGTTCGGTTCCTTTGGTACGATCGAAGAAGGAAATAAGCCGAAAGTACGTTATATGGCCATTTTCCATGAGGGTTTGAAGATTTATTTGGCTACAAATCGCAAAACTCATAAAGTGGAGGAGTTATCCGATAATCCGAATGCTTTTGTACTGCTTGGCTATGAGGCAGGCGGAAGCAAAGATGTGCTGGAGATTGAAGCAACTGCTACCGTCTCTAAGGATGAAGGCTTGCGCTCCAAGGTATGGAATAAAGAGCTTGAGCCATGGTTTACAGGACCTGATGATCCTAATTATGTAATTCTGGAGCTTACTCCAACACGTATTGAGTATGTAGGCAGCAATAAAGAGCATGGAGTATGGCAGCCGTAAGCTATAGCGTTGAATTGATCAAACAGCCCTCCTATCCCCTATGGGGTAGGAGGGCTGTTTGATGTGTTATAATGACTTCAACTTTTTAGGTATTCATATCGGGGAGGAGCTAAAGCTACATGAGCGTTACTCTGTTATATATTGAAGATGATCGTGAAATTGGCAGTGTAGTGTCTGCTGATTTAAGCGAAAGAGGTTACAGTGTTCGCTGGCTACGGAGCGGAGAAGGAGCGATGGAAGAATCCAGCGCCTGCCAACTGGCTATTCTCGATGTTATGCTTCCAGGTCTGGATGGGTTTACGATCGGGCAACGTTTGAAACGTTCTTACCCTAAGCTGCCCATTTTGATGCTCTCCGCCCGGACCTCGATTGATGATAAGCTGCAAGGTTTGGAGTTCGCAGATGATTATTTGACTAAGCCTTTTCATCCGGATGAATTGGCCGCTCGAATCGAGGTGCTGCTCCGAAGGAATGGGGCATCTGTTCAGGATTCGCTCACACTTAAACATCTAGTCGTATATGAAGGAGATAACCGCGTGATGAATGATCAGACTCAGGAAGAAATCATGCTTACAGGTAAGCAATTTCAGATTTTTTCCTATTTGCTGCGTCATCTTAACCAAATCATGACGAAGGAGCAGATCTACGAGGCCGTGTGGGGTGAGGCTTATATCGAAGGGGATAAAACTCTGATGGTACATATTCGTTATTTGCGCGAAAAACTGGAGCTTGATCCGGGTAATCCGGAAATTATCGAAACGGTCCGTGGGATTGGCTACCGGGTAAGAGCATGAGAGGATTAGAGCGCATTCGCAAGAAACGCAATTCCTCTTTGTTATCAGGGTATTTGCTAATTATCGTATCTGCACTGCTATTTATCCCTGTGGTCCTTCCGTTGTCTTTTGTTGGCTACAATATTCTTAACGAAGTGACCAAAGGTGCCCCGCCTGTAGATACATCCCTGTATTCGAATATTGCACCGCTGGAGACTATGTGGCATAAAGAAGCACTTCACTTAGAAAATGCTTCTTCCGAAGCTATAAATCAGCGGCTGCTTGAATTAAGTCGAAAATACACTGAGGCTACTATGTTTTGGGTAGACGGGCAGGGAAAAACCCAGTTGATTCTCACGCCTGAAGAAGGGGAGAAGGATAAGATTTACCCTGAAGTTCCTGATCAGTGGACTGCGGCTGAGGCTATTTCATTTATGAAAGAAAGTACGAATCGTGATCCTTTAGCCATCGTTGCTTTCGTGGGGGACAAAGTGGAGGCAGACAAGGGATTTATAGTGATGCAGATTCCAAGCAAGCTGCTGAACAAAGGGGCTTATGGGGGATTAGGGGCTTGGGCTTGGTATAACTTTGTGTTATTTACCCTTTTTGGAGGGTTCGCTCTGGTTTCGTGGATGTTCTTTAGAAAAATTCGCAAACGGCTGCTGCAACTGCAAACCGCGATGATGATTACAGGCCCTGATAGAATGCCTAAGTCTATAGTGACAGGCAAACTGGATGAGATCGGTCGCCTCGAGGAAGCTTTTAATACGATGGTAACCAAACTGGATGAAAGCCGACGCAGGGAAATAGAAGAGGAAGAGTTACGTAAGCGACTCGTCTCGAATTTATCTCACGATTTACGCACACCCCTAACCGTCATTCGCAGCCATATCCATGTTATGACCAAAGAGGATCTGACCTCAAAAGGTAAGCAGTCCTTACAGCTTATGGATGAGCGTATTGCGGATCTTAGCGTCCTGATCGAGAATCTTTTATCTTACAATCTGCTCAATAGTGGACGGGTAACCTTAAAGCTGGAACGTAAAGATGTTTTACGCTTGGTGCGGGAAAGTGCGGCTGCTTGGTACCCCGTATGGGAAAAAGAGGGCTTCGACATTGATATTAACCTGGAAGCCGAACCACTATTCTGGAGGGTGGATGAGGTCTGGTTCCGCCGTATTCTCGATAATTTGTATCAAAACATTGTACGACATGCCAGCAGCGGGCATTATGTCGGGATCTCAACGGAGCAACGTAATGAACAACGTGCCATAATTATTGCGGATCATGGTCGAGGCATTCAGAGTCCATCCGATTACAAGGGGGCAGGTTTGGGATTGTCTATCGTCGATCTTTTGATGAAGCATATGGAGCTGGAATGGGTTGTGGAGAGCACAGGCGAAGGCACTTCTATTGTAATCTTTGATCCGCGTCGTGAAATTTAAACAAAACTTAAACTTGGCACTTCCTTGTTCTTAACCTTGGGACGTTATGCTGTATACCGAGGTGAAGAACATGGAAGAAACAGTGATTAAAACTAAGGATTTATTGAAAAAATATCGTGGCCGGGCTGCGGTAGAGAATTTGAATTTAAATATCCGCAAGGGTGAGATTTATGGTTTTCTGGGTCCCAACGGAGCTGGGAAAACTACAACAATCCGTATGCTGCTTGGCCTAATTACACCGACATCTGGAAAAATTGAAGTGTTCGGACAGGATCTTCGGAAGAATAAGCTGCAAATTTTACGGAAGGTAGGGTCGCTTGTTGAATCCCCCTCGTATTATGGGCATCTGAGCGCTGTGGACAATCTCGAAGCGATCCGCCGCATTCTGGATGTTCCGAAGTCACGAATTGCTGAGGTGCTAGATATTGTTTCTCTAACCGGGGAAGAGAGACGTCCGGTCAAAGGGTTCTCCCTCGGGATGAAGCAGAGACTTGGTATCGCAGCTGCCTTGCTAGGGAATCCAGAGCTGCTTATTCTGGACGAGCCAACGAACGGACTCGACCCGTCAGGGATTCAGGAAATTCGTGGGCTTATCAAACGTTTGCCACAGGAGCAAGGAATTACGGTTGTAGTATCCAGTCACCTGCTTAGTGAAATTGAACAAATGGCAGACACCGTGGGTATTATTCGCCAAGGGCAAATGGTGTACCAAGATACAATAGCTAATCTGCAACAACAGGCTGCTGGCGAGATACGCCTTGCGGTTTCGGAACCAGAGTCTGCGTTACGTCTCGCTGGAGGCCGGGGGTATGAGGGGACACTACAAGAGCAAAAACTGATTTTTTCAAGAATGAACGATGCAAGAGTAGCGCTGCTAGTCAAGGCTTTGGTAGAGAATGGGCACGCTGTCTATCGTGTAGAGGAGCGGAGACAATCGCTTGAGGACTTCTTCCTACAGGTTGTAGGAGGCGGGGAATCATGATGTGGCGGGCGTTGTCAGCGGATTGGCTTAAAATCCGCGGCAAAGGAATTTGGTTTCTAGTGTTTCTAGGACCGATTGGTCTAGTAGCCATGCAGGGCCTTAACTTTGGCCTTCGTTATGATTATCTGCGTCAGCAGTATAGCGCGGATTTATGGGGAGGACTTCTGGATAACGTGTCCGGGTTTGTGCCCACAGCTCTTTTTCTGGGCGGCACTTTAGTATGCTCATTGATTGCGAATGTCGAACATCAGATGAGTTCCTGGAAGCAGCTCTTGGCACTGCCTATCTCTCGTACCTCAGTGTTTATGGCTAAGCTAACGCTCTGTTTGCTGCTTGTGGCAGTTTCCTGCTTGTTGCTCTCAGTGGGGATAGTTATTTTAGGGCTTATTTTGGGCTTCAAAGCTGATCTTATCCCTTATATGGATGTAGTCCGGATTGGCTTTATGTCCTATATTGCGGCTTTGCCGGTCATCGCACTACAGCTGTGGCTTTCCCTGGCTAATCGTAATCAGACACTGCCGGTTGCCCTGGGGATCACATTATCTTTGACGTCATTTTTCTCCATGTTCCTTTCGGAGTGGGTGCCTTTAACATGGCCATATTTGGCGTGGGACTCCTCTAATCGCCTTTTGTTCAGCGGTGCAGGTCTGCTGCTGGGAATGCTGGTGTTTTTGCCGGGTGCAGTGCATTTCGCTCGAAAGGATGTGGATTAAGATGAAGTCATTTTGGAGAGTATTATCCTCAGAGCGATTAAAAATGTCTAAATCATATGTTTGGCTTTTAGTCATAGGAAGTCCGGTTTTATCACTGGTTCCCGGATTGTTATCGGATAATCAAGGCGAGAAGATGAGTTGGGAGCTGCTGTTAAGTGTGATGTCAATGATGCATGCTTTGCTGTTTCTGCCTGTGCTTTCAGGTATTTTTGCGGCCCTGATCTGTCGTTATGAGCATCATGACGGTGGCTGGAAGCTATTGTTGTCTCTGCCTGTAACCCGGTTGTCGGTGTATCTCTCAAAATATGTGATGATCATCGGATTGCTGGCTGCTGTGCAAGTAACGTTCCTCGTTATGGTGCTGGGAATGGGCTTGTTCCGTGGGGCTCCAGATCCAATCCCTTGGGCGCTGCTGCTAAAATCAGTATTTGGCGGCTTTGTAGCCTGCCTACCTCTCGCCGCATTGCAGCTGGCGATCTCGCAAAGCTGGAGCAGCTTCGGCGCACCGCTGGCGCTGAATGTGAGTCTGACCATTCCCAATATATTGATCGCTAATTCTTCAACCTACGGCCCCTACTATCCTTGGGTACAGCCGATGTTGGCCATGAGTCCTTATGGTGATGACGGATTTGGTGCCTTTAATCTGCCTTTAGAGACACTGATGATGATAGTGGGAGGGAGCTTGATTGTCTTTTTTGCCGCAGGACTAATCTCCTTTTATCGTAAAGCAGTCTGATTCACAATCAGAGGCTATAAACTCCTCCTCAATGGACATCCCGTGCTGTTTTTCTTATAATTAAAGAATATAATTAGCTAAGATGGAGGAGGGCGAGAGCATGGAGCCAACGGCATTAGAGGACTGCGACAATACATGCAAGGGTTCAGAGCTTGAACCGGAATCCATTGCATTGATCCTGCCAGACCGTGGGATTACTGATAAAATGGCAGAAATGTTCAAAGCGTTGGGTGATCCAACACGAGTGCGGCTCATTTACGCTTTGTCACAGCAAGAATTATGTGTACATGATTTGTCCGTGATCCTTGATATGGGCCAATCTGCGATATCCCATCAGCTCCGTTATTTACGGAATCTACGGATCGTGAAGCGCCGTAAAGAGGGGAAAACGGTATTCTATTCGCTGAACGATGCGCATGTGGAGCAGATCTTTTTGCAGACTCACGAGCATGTCCGACACGAATAGCTAGTTGCAAAAAAAGAGGGACTCCCAGCAGCCATTGGATGGTTTGTTGGGAGTCCCTCTTTTTATTATGCCGACGAGTCTAACCATCCACTACGGCTTACGGACCCAGCTGACGTTATTTGCACAATAATCGCTTTTTGAGCAGAGTTGCGGACCTCAGTGCAGTTATTCTTTAGAAAGAGGTCTTATTTTGCTCTTTTTCATGCCAATAGCGCCTATGGGGTCCGATAATATGCTAAACCGGGGATAATACTGCTTTTAGTGTCAATTGGGTCCGTTAGCTGTGTGGTTTGCGACAAATATTGCTCTAATGAAGCTAGGTGGCATCTCAGCTTAACTAAGTAACATCTCAACTAAACTAAGTAACATCCCAACTAAACTAAGTAACATCCCAATTAAACCAGCCTACGTCGGGGTTAACCAATGCGTTAAAATCCACTGAAGCCTTGTATTTCGAAGTAAGGATTTAGCTTATTAACTGGCTTGATTTAGCTTATTAGCTTATTAGCTGGCTTGATTTAGGTTCTTCGTTAGGTTTGGTTTTCTAAAGGACAACACTAGCCAGACACATTGCACAGCAAGCACTAGCAGGATAAACAGATCGATTCCCATGTATTCACTCGTATTATCGTTGCCCACAAACTGAATTAAATTATGTATAAAGTGAAAGGATATCAGCGGAAGAATATTATTATTTTTTAGCATTAGCAAGGCTAGCGCAAAACCGATCAGAAGCGCATATACGAGTTGTAGAAGAATTTGTGTGACATCTGTGCTGGATAATGCATTAAGTAAGTGGGTAATAGAGAAGAGAATACTTGAAGTGATCACTGCTGTTTTAGCCCCTTTAGGAAGCAAGGTCTTAAAAATCAAACCGCGATAGATGCTTTCCTCCACAAAAGCGACCAGCAGGGTGAAGAAGATAAAAAATAGTACCTCAGATGCACTGATCTCACGAAACCCCTTAAAGGATATGGTAATCAGGACCACTACTAGCGGGGCATAATAGATCCAGTTGCCCGAGGATATGGTGTTTAGAGGTCGGAAGCCGAGCGTGCTCCATTTGCGCTTAACTGTAAAGTAGATGATGAGTACAAGCGCGATTGGGATGAAGGAGATAAGTACAGGGGCGGTGTACGCAAGTTCCTTAATTGTTGCGTAAGCCCCGGCGGCAGTTACGGCTACAAGTAATAACACCTCGATAATAACTACGCTCCAAATAGGGTGTTTCTGTGAAAAAGTAGACGTTTTGGCTAGCTTTGACATGTTCTAAATTCATCCCTTCTGTGCAAATCATTTGCCCATTGAGCTTCATTGATAATGGGGTCATTCGTATGTAAGAAACTTACTTCGGGTCATATATGATTTTACATATTTTCACGTAAAGGTCAATTGATTTAATTTTTAAGATAATGTAGAAAAATGGTGTATATCGCGTATTGACCTTGAAATATAAAGGGAATATAATAGGGCTAAGATAACATATGAACAAGTGCTCATATATGGTTTTTATTTGAGGAGATGTGCCGTATGGATACAATGCAAGGAAAATTAAAACGTCAGTGGGAATTAGAAGGCTTGGATTGCGCCAATTGCGCGATGAAAATTGAAGATAAGGTGAAGAAGATTGAAGGTGTATCATCTTGTTCCGTTAATTTTGTAACAAAAACAATGACATTGGAAACTGCCGCAGGGTATGAGGAGTCAGCGATTGTAGAAGCGAAGAAAACGGTGAAGGCACTAGAGCCCCACGTAAATGTGAAAGAAAAGGTTGGGGGGAATCACAAGGCGCGTAATAGGGATGCTCATGAACATACGCATGATCACGAGCACGGCCATCAAGCTGCTGGACATCATCATGATCATGAGGATGCTGAAGGTCATGGTCATACTCATGAGCATGGGGAAGGCGATACACGCAAAATATTGCTGCGGTTAGGCGCTGGTGGAATTCTTGCTCTAGCTGGGATATTCCTGCCCGTGGATGGAGTAGTTGAATTGCTGATCTTTTTGGCAGCCTATCTTATCGTGGGTGGTGAAGTTGTCTGGCAGGCGGTTAAGAACATCATCCGTGGCCAAGTGTTTGATGAGAATTTCCTGATGGCTCTGGCAACTATCGGTGCATTTGCGATTGGTGAGTATCCAGAGGGCGTGGCAGTAATGCTGTTTTACCAGATTGGAGAACTGTTCCAAGGACTGGCTGTGAATCGTTCGCGCCGATCTATTACGGCACTTATGGATATTCGCCCCGAGTTTGCCTATCTCAAGCTTGGAAATGATCTGAAGAAGGTCTCACCTGAGGAAGTAGCCATCGGAGATTTGATTGTTGTTAAACCCGGTGAGAAGGTACCCCTTGACGGAACTATACTTGAAGGTAACGCCATGATGGACACATCTGCACTTACTGGAGAGTCGGTACCACGATCAGCTGGTCCAGGAAGTGCGGTGTTAAGTGGTTTTATTAACCGGAACGGCGTAATTACTGTGCAAGTTACTCAGACCTTTGGAGAATCGGCCGTATCCAAAATACTGGAGCTAGTGCAGAATGCATCAAGCAACAAAGCTAAAACCGAGAACTTTATTACTAAATTTGCACGTGCCTACACGCCTGTAGTAGTGATCACAGCAGTTCTGCTGGCCGTCGTTCCTCCACTGCTGATCAGTGGTGCGACTTTTTCGGATTGGATTTACCGTGCACTTGTATTCCTCGTAATCTCTTGTCCTTGTGCGCTTGTGGTCTCGATTCCACTGGGATTCTTCGGAGGGATTGGTGCAGCTTCACGCAGCGGTATTCTGATTAAGGGAAGTAACTACCTGGAAGCCCTAAATGATGTGAAGGTAGTTGTCTTTGATAAAACGGGAACGTTGACCAAGGGACAGTTTAAGGTGACGGGGATTTATCCGTCGGGTGGCAAATCTAAGGATGAATTACTGCGGACAGCCGCTTATGCGGAGAGCCATTCCAATCACCCGATCGCTGAGTCGATTCGGACGGCTTATGGTGAACAGATTTCTAAGGAAGCTATCTCCAATTACAATGAAATCTCTGGTCATGGTATCGAAGTAACTATCGAAGGCAAGACCGTATTTGCAGGTAACGCACGTCTGATGGAGCGTGAGGGAATTGCTTATGAGGTCCCAGAGCAGAGCGGTACCGTTGTTCACATTGCGGTAGATCATCAATATGAAGGTTATCTGGTGATCGCGGATGAAGTGAAGGAGGACTCACTGCAGGCCATTCAGCGCCTCAAAAAGCTGGGTATACGCAAGACGGTGATGCTGACAGGTGATGCTTCCGCCGTAGCTGAAGATGTAGGGAAGCAGTTAGGGGTAGATGAGGTACACGCAGAGCTTTTACCACAGCATAAGGTAGAGGCCATCGAGAAGCTGGATCGTGATAAGTCTCCACGCGAGAAGATTATTTTTGTCGGAGACGGAATTAATGACACTCCTGTACTGGCTAGAGCCGATGTCGGCATCGCTATGGGAGGACTTGGTTCCGACGCTGCCATTGAAGCAGCAGATATTGTAATTATGACCGATGAGCCTTCCAAAATTGCTGTAGCTATCGGAATTGCCAAGCGTACTCGAGCCATCGTATGGCAAAATATTATTTTTGCTTTAGGTGTAAAAGCTATATTCCTTCTGCTCGGTGCATTTGGGATTGCCACGATGTGGGAGGCTGTATTCTCAGATGTAGGGGTGACCGTACTTGCCGTACTGAACAGTATCCGAGCTTTAAAAGTGCAAGACGAGGGTTAAGAATCTTTGGTGTTTAAATAAATGATTTCAACAAAAGTAAGCTTTAGGATTCCAGTTTTAGGGGTCTTAGGGCTTATTTTTTTTATTCTCCAGCAAAGAATTTGTCTATTTTTGCCGATATAGAAGATATATCCACATCAGGAGATATTATAACAAATGGAGTGAGGAGGCTATTTCATCGTGAATGAAAATGAAATGAAAGGAAACAAGATGAAAAAAATGAGAAAAAATGTAACGAAGAGAAAAGCAACGTCAATTCAACTTAAGTGGTCATCTGTTATATTAGCTATTGCAATCGTGCCGCTCATGGTAGCGACCATATTTTTACTTGATTATTTCGGCAATGTCACACGCACAGACAGTGAGCAAATGGCGCAGGACACCATTAATACGAATACATTCCGGATGGATGAGTGGCTATCCAACAAAACCTCGTCCGTAAAGGATCTGGTGTCCCAGCACCCTGAGTTCGATTTTACAAATCCGGCAAGTATCTTTCCTGTGATAGAAGTGCTGGAGGAAAGTGACAGTGAGACAGAAGGTTACAGTGTCATCAGTAAAGACGGCCAGTTAACTAATATGATGAACATGACCGCAAGTGTAGCAGATGCGAGCTATTTCTTGAAAGCGAAAGAAACACATGCGCCTGTGTTGGGGGAAATGTCCTATCTGGAGCAGCTGGATAAATATATCATTCCGATCGTAGTTCCTGTCATGGATAAGGATAAGCAATTTATGGGAGGTATTGTCTTCTCGATTACTCCTGAAGTTCTTGCCCAAATGAGTAATGAAATTACTATGGCGGATACCGGATTTGGATACGTAATCTCAAATGATGGCATGTATTATACTTATCCAGACGTCAGTCGTATGGGCAAAAAAATTACCGATTACGCTAAAGAGCCGGCTCTTCAGAAGGTCGTTGACAAGATTTTGAGCAACAAAGAGGGGTCCGAAACTTATAAGGGCGAAGATGGTAAGAAAGTCATTACATACTTTAAGACAATTCCAGATACCGATCTGAAGCTTCTTGTAACAGTGCCGGAGAAAGAGGTATTTGCCAAAGTGACCTCTGCACAAAGAACAGCAATGTTCATCTTACTGGCAGTTATACTTGTCATAATTTTTGTTTCACTGTACCTTACTCGTCTTATCGTTAGACCCATTAAAGCTATTTCCTCGACTATGAAAAAGGTGGCAGAGGGTCATCTGAATGAGAGGGTTAAAGTGCAGTCCGGAGATGAAATCGGCGAGATGAGTCAAAATATCAATGATATGATTGAGACACTCTCCGGTATTGTCAACAAGATTGATACAACGGTAGTGGAGGTTGCTTATTCCTCAGAAGGAATGCTGAAATCGGCTCAACGTTCGTCCTATACTTCAGCAGAGGTTGCCACAGTTATCCAAGAAGTAGCTCAAGGAATGGAAGAGCAATTTAGAGGCTCCGAGCAATCCGCAAGAGCAACGGAAGAGATGGCTGTAGGTTTGCAACGTATTGCTGAGTCCTCTGCAGCGGTATCAGATCAGGCTGAGACGGTCAACTCAGAAGTAGAGAGTGGCTATTTGGAAATCCAATCTACACTGCAACAGATGGCTGTTATCAGTTCCACAGCTAATCAGACAGCCGAGATGATTGGCAAATTAAGTGAGCAATCGGAACAAATCGGACAAATTGTGGATGTAATTTCTGAGATATCCAATCAGACAAGCTTATTATCTTTGAATGCTTCTATTGAGGCTGCCAGAGCTGGAGAACATGGCCGTGGCTTCGGTGTAGTTGCGAATGAGGTGAAAAAGTTAGCAGAGCGGACGAACAGTTCCATCATTAGTATAGTGGAGCTAATCGGCGGCATTCAGTCTTCAACAACAAGTGCAGCGGATTCCATGAAGAAGAGTATTGAGGAAATTGGCGATGGAATGGGAAAAATGCAAAACGTCGGTGTTTCCTTTGATCATATCCGTTCTTCGATCCGTGAAGTATCGTCGCAAATACAGGATGTGTCAGCAATTAATGAAGAGATGTCAGCCGGCACGGAAGAAATAACGGCTTCTATATCCGACATGCTCGGAATAGCTAAAGAATCTGCTGAGAATGCTCAGGCGGTCTCCTTAGCTTCAGCGGAGCAGACAGAGATTATGAAGGATGTCGTGTCCTCAGCGGAATCCCTTAATGAAGTGATGTCTGTGCTGAAAGAAGAAATCGAAAAGTTTAAAAAGTAGGAGATAACCGAGATTCATCTCCTTATAATACAAAAAAAATCGCTCTCTGGGAGCTGGCGGGTGATCTCACCAATTCCCAAAGTAGCGGTTTTTTTTATGAATTAAATGCTGTCTTCCAGCTGTAGGCTCTCGATGCCTGCACGTACAATGTTGCAGGAGTGGTTCAATTTCTGGGATTCCTCTGTATTTAAATTAAGCTCCAGCAGCTCTTGAATCCCAGTGTTGCCTATGATGGCGGGCACGCCCGTGCATACACCACTATGTCCGTACTCTCCATCCAGAATGGCGGATACGGCGATAATTTTGTGCTCATCATTCAGGATCGAACGGGTAATGTAGGCAAGTGCGCTGCCAATCCCAAAATGTGTGGAGCCTTTGCGGGTGAAAATTTCCCAGCCGGCATCTTTTGTCTTGCGGGAGATATCCTCCAGATCCAAATGCGGAAACCGCTCGCGATGCTGATCTAAAATTTGCAGAATAGGCTTGCCGCCAATTGTTACATGGGACCAAGCTACAAATTGAGATTCGCCATGTTCACCTAAGGCGTAGCCATTAACACTACGCGGGTCAATGGAGAACACATCGGAGAGCAGGGTTTTTAGGCGCGACGAGTCAATGGAGGTCCCGGTACCAATAATTCTGTGGCGAGGCAGACCTGATATTTTCCAGACCATATAAGTGACAATATCGACCGGATTAGCGGCGACTACGAATATTCCATCAAATCCCCCAGCCATGATGTTGGTGATAATTTCTCGAGTAATAACCGCAGAGGCTTCCAGTACGTCAAGTCGGGTCTGCCCGGCTGTTGGATTAGCACCCGCGGTTAAGATAACTACATCCATTTTTGCACAATCGCTATAGGTTCCGGCATACACCTTTGTGCGTGTGCTTGTGAAATCCATACAGTGCGAGAGATCAAGTGCTTGTGCCATAGCCCGATCATAGGTGCGGTCGATCATCATAATTTCGTCGCAAATGGCCTGATTTACCATGGAGTAAGCACAGCTTGAACCCACCATTCCGGCCCCGACGATGGCTACTTTTCTCGATTTACTTTTCAATTGCCTTGTCCTCACTCTCTAAAAGTTATACGCAGTAGAGGCTTCCAAATGATATTTATTTCAGCATTAAGGTCTTTTGGAAGCTTATCGTTAGGTATGCTTATAGTTTAACGTATCCCTTCGCAAGTTACCTGACATCGGACTTACAAAGATTATATTTTTTCTGTTTAATGCTGAATAGGTGACATCGTGAGTTAGATATTTCAGGAGATCTATCCCTATAGTGTATGTAAAGTACTTAAAGAGGATGTAATAAGAGGATGGCTAATTGATGTCAGAAAAGGGTGAAAAGTAGAAAAATCAGAGGATAGAACATAAGCTTGAGTTACAAGAGGTAAGAAGTCATCTCAAGGATATCGGGTAAGAACCCTGAGATGGCTTCTTAGGATTATTATTGATAATCATGGCTGCGGCAGCAGACTCCCCGAGGAGGTCATAGCCTTATAACGCTTGAACATAAAAAATCTCCAATGAACAATCATGCCGAAGGCTAAAATAAAGAACAAACCACCGGACTGTGGGATAGACACATAACGGTTAATAAATTCATGGAGTAATGTGCGGACTAGAAGAAGTCCGAGCAGGATAAACGCAAAGCTCTTGGAGCGTTGAGCGTAAATTTGTCCATCACGTTGTTCAAAGTGGGTGCTGCGTATAAGAGGATACGCGAAGATGAACCAGCCAATCAAAAAGGCGACTGCCGCCCACCATAATGGGAATCTGACCGCAGGTGCCACAAACATGGCAAAACCCGTCGACATACCGAGAGGTGGAATCCATATTTTTCGAATGGTAACCGGACGTGCGCTTGCTTTTAGACGAATGAAAATAACCATCAGCGCCATGAACAAAGCCCCTAATGTGGAGCCAATATGTAGAAGCGACGGGTTTATGTTACCCATGATACACGACCTCTCTATGATTTCAGTCACTTGTATCTTCATTATAGCAGAAAAACGATGGCAAAACATTGAAGTGTATTGGCTCCATAACCGCAACAATTCCAGCAGAGGGATTTTTTCTTAAAGGAACGATACATACAAAAATCCCCGCCAGAGCATACTCTGACGAGGATTTATTGATGTGAATATTATGATCTCAGCCCAGACTTACGAACGGCTGCGTCCACTTGTCGAGCGGAGAATAAGGCTCACGATAAAGATCAGCACAACGGCACCGATCAAAGAAGGGAAGAAGTAGAAATCACTTACTTTAGGTCCCCAGCTTCCCAGAAGCACGCCACCGAGCCATGAACCGATAATACCAGCGATGATATTACCGATAACACCACCAGGAATATCTCTGCCCATAATCAGACCAGCCAACCAACCAATAACCCCACCAACGATTAACATCCATAGAAAACTCATGTTACTTCAACTCCTTCGTTTTGTTGTTTGCGATGTCTACTATTAACCTTTGTGACGGTCTTTAAACCACATGGAAAAACTTACTTCTTCCGGAATAGTTAGGGAGTAGGCTCTAAATGCAGTTTCGATAATGTATTACAACTATAAACATGCTATAGTGAAAAAATATTATAAAATTATGAGTAAACCCCTATTAGTAAAGGGTAAGTAAGAAGTAATACAATACATAAAGATAAAGGAGCCACTATTATGGAACGGGCTAATGAGGCATTGTTTTATGTAGGAACGTATAACTCTGAGAATGAGAAGGCGATTCAGTTATGTGCGCTTAGTCTTTTATCGGGGGAAATGAGAATTCTTGAGGGGACCGAGGGAATTGAGAACCCATCGTTTTTAGCTGTGAATAGTGCAGGCAGCGTGTTGTATGCAGTTAGTGAGAAGGACCAAGGTGAGGTTTACGCATATGCAATTGATCCCGCAACTAAAGCGTTGCAATCACTTGGAAGTCGTCCTACGGAAGGTGGCGCTCCTTGTTATGTCTCCATTAGTCCTAAGGAAGATTACATATTCGTCTCCAATTACTCGGGAGGCAATGTTAATGTTTTTCCTGTAAATGAAGATGGTTCGCTTCAAGAGATGTCCGATCAAGTAAAACATGTGGGTTCAGGCATTCGTGAAGACCGTCAGGAGGCTCCGCATCCGCACTCTGTCATCCCGGACGCAAGCGGTAGACATGTGCTGGTGTGCGATTTGGGACTGGATCAAATTGTGATCTATCGCTCTGAAGAGGGCAAACTGGTAAAACATCGTGAGCTTAATCTGCCACCCGGTTCAGGTCCACGTCATTTGGCGGTGCATCCCTCAGGACAATGGATCTACCTGGCGAATGAACTGAACTGTACAGTAACAGCATTTGCTAATGATGAACAGGATGCAAATCTAAATATTTTACAGCATCTTAGCACGCTTCCTGATAATTATACTGCCGGTAGTGACGATACAGCTTCCGATATTCATGTCTCCCCTTGTGGCAGATTCCTGTATGTCTCCAATCGTGGACAAGACAGTATCGCCCTGTTCCATATCGATGAATTAACGGGTCTGCTTGAAGCGGTAGATTGGCAGGTTACTGGCGGGCGTACTCCGCGTAACTTTGCAATTATTGGGGATAAGCTGCTTGCTGCTAATCAGAATAGTGATAATATTACCTCGTTTTCCATCGATAGTGAGAGTGGCAGATTAATCCCTACAGGAAATGAATTGGAAATGAAGTCACCTGTTTGTGTGCAAGCGTTGTAGGCGGAGACTAGGTTATTGTATGTCGTAAAAATAAGGGCTATTCCCGTAATCCATTCATTTTTTCGTGAGTGGAGGTTGGGAATAGCCCTATTCTGCAAATGAAGACCTAAGGATAATAGCAAGTGATTGTTAAAATGTATTTCTGATACCTAAATCGTAAAAACCGATGTCATCCAGCATGATCCGGTCGCCCTCTTCTTCAAGATAGAAGGTGATTTCCGTCAGGTTGTCAGGATCCAGATCTGGTTCTTCCTCCTGAAATTGTTCGAACGGCATCTCGTAGGTTTGGAATACAGCTTCGGAAAGGTCACCGTATTTGCCATCGTTTATCCGCTCTTCAAGCCATGGGAATAACGTGAACTGAGTTTGTGGAAGTGGCAGTATGTCCAATACCTCATCCAGCGTCAAGCGTGCTGAGGTATCGTTATGGTCAGTTAACTCCACCTCGACCTTTGGAGGTTGTGGAGCATCCATTTCTTCATTCATATCACCATTCAGATTTGCCATAGAGAACGTAAGGCCATCTGCCCCTAAAAGAGCAGTTTCAGTACGGACACTGTCGTTAAGCTTAATGTTGTAATAAGCTTCTTCGTTTTTGCTGGCTGTGCGTTCAAGGACAACACCATAGGTAGCTTTGCTTTTCGACTCCCGGTCTTTAGCTAACTCTTCTGACCAAGAAACACCCGAAGCTTCTGCTGTTCCCAGTTCTACAGTGTTTTTGTTACGGTCATCGTCGAATGTGGCTACAGGACGATATCCCCCGCTTTGGAATCGATTGTAGTAGGCGGTATCTGGTAACCACTTCAGCCCGCTGCGATAATCCCGGAACAAGCTTTGGTATTCCTCTTTTTCGTGCAAGGTAGTCTCTAAGAAAGCTGATACATAGACCTTAGCGATTTGCCGTTGTTTGTCTGCATCCATGATTTGTGCCCGATTTAAAAAGAGTCCAGCTGGCAAGGTCTGATCATATCCGCCCCAATCGCTGTTGAATTGACTGTGATTGGCATCCGCAATATACAGCGAGCTTTTGAAAGCAGATGATCCTTGGGAATAGGAAGTGCGTATATACTGCCGATCACCATAGAAATCATGTACATCTCCATCGCGGGCTCCCTGCAGGGTCAAATAATTGATGTCTTTGAGACGGGCTTGCTGGTCATCTATCGTTTTGTCCGTCGGAGCAAGTGCGACTACAGAAGTTATATTAAAGCGATTAACTGCTGCCATCACCGGGTCATCCTTGAACCAACGATCGGCATCCGCAGCCATAGCTACGGCTTGTCCTCCGCGGCTATGGCCGAGCAGGGCGGTTTTTGTGAAATCTATTTTCTGATAAAAAGGACTGCCCGGATCATCTGAAAAATCTGCTAGCTGCTCTAAATGTTTCAGTAGGATCCAAGTACGTACTTTAAAATCATTGTCCGGAATGCCGGACCAAGCGGAATAATTCAGGAAGTTCTCATCGAGCGAGATCGCGATAAATCCCCGGCTTGCCAATAGTTCGCCGAGATAAGCGTAACCGCCATCAGAGTAATCTTCCATCATATGATTGCCGTGCACCATCAGCACTACTGGATATGGACCTTCGCCTTCTGGCATCCATACGCGACCATTCAGGGGAAGTGCCTTATAATCGAAACCCCAGAATAAAGTACGCAGCTTTGACCAATCTTTAATATAAGCAGAAGCATCGGCCGTAGAGGATATCAAACTTGTATCCTTACCGTATTCGGCACGATGTAGATCGGTACCACTGGCATAGGTGAAGGTCTGATAAGCTAGATTACCTGGTTTTCCCGGATCGGAGGCTGTCAGTGGAACAACTTCCGTATCGTTGAGATCGACCGACTCTGAAATAGGCAGTTCTTGCACTCCGCTTGCCAGCGCAAGTGGGGAAAAAGTCACTGCCACTGTTAGCAGAAGTCCTAGTGTTATTCTTTTGCTGCGGAGCAGGCCGATGGCTAATCCGCCTAATGCTCCTAGCAGTGCAAGCACGACCGCAATGACAACCGCAGCCTCAATCTCAAAATCCGCATAATATAAGATTAGTAGAATGGCTCCAAAATCACTCAATACACAGCCTGCGAATAATCTTGGGATACGCAGTCCGGTCAACGCTAGCAGAACAGCCAAAATATTGCCGGAAATCGCCAGCAGGACAGTGCCTGCACCTGCAGCAAGAGCGATATCGGTAGGTTTACCTAATCCAGTAGGAATGCCTAACACGGCAGTACTAAAGGCTAAAAAGCATACTATCCAAAGACCGGCTATAGCTGTTCTCCAAACTGCTGTATCGTAACGGTAGGTTCCCCTAATTCTTCGTCTAATTCCTTGAGCCATACGCCTGTGGAGCCGTGGTTTCGACGGCGCAGGGACGTACTCTAAATCCATACCCATGACTCTCTCCCCTGACATAAAGCGGTAATTTCTCTTAACCCATAAGCTGTAGCAATAATATTACTTTATAGCATCAATAACAAGTGGATCTTACAGGAACCGACCCCATAGCTTGTATGGTGTGGTGTGTGGGAGTTTTCTTTGACATAGGCTGGAAAAAAAGGTTTGACACAGTTAAAGGGTTTCAGTATTATATCCATATAAACCAACTAAGTAGATAGGAATAATTGAAGAAAGTTCTTACCGTACGAACGGAGGAACGCCTGCATTAGGCTCGCAGACACGGTCTTAGGACCGGTTTGACCTGCCATACGTAGGCTTTCCTCCGTTCTTTTTGTGTTACCCAAGGGTTTGTCTGGTACGAAAAAACATGGGGGAGTGGAAAAGATGAAGAAAAAGATGAATAAAGGGCTTCTTGTAGGGTTTAGCTTGTTGCTTACGGCAGGGCTTACTGCTGCTTGCGGCAGCAATAACAATAACGGCAATAGTGCTAGTCCGGCAACAGACGCACCAGCAACAACCAACTCAGCGGATGCCACAAATGCGGCTGAAGCCACCAAAACTCCATCTAAAGATCCAGTAGAACTACTGAACGTATCTTATGACCCTACTCGCGAATTGTACGAGAATTATAATAAAGCTTTTGCTGCCTATTGGGAGAAAGAAACAGGACAGAAGGTCACCATTAAACAATCCCACGGTGGATCGGGGAAACAAAGCCGTGCTGTGCTTGATGGCCTGGAAGCGGATGTTGTGACATTAGCACTTGGTTATGATATTGATGCCTTGCAGGAAAAGGGACTAATCAACGAGGGCTGGCAAAGTAAATTCGATCATAACAGTTCACCTTACACCTCGACTATCGTGTTCCTTGTACGCAAAGGGAATCCGAAAGGAATCAAGGATTGGCCAGATCTGCTCAAAGAGGGCGTAGAGGTTATTACACCAAACCCGAAAACATCAGGTGGAGCACGCTGGAACTATTTGGCGGCTTGGGGTTATGCACTAGACCAGAACAATAACGATGAGGCTAAGGCTGAGGAATTTGTAAAAGAACTGTTCAAGCATGTGCCAGTGCTGGATACCGGCGCGCGTGGATCTACGACAACGTTTGTGGAGCGTGGAATTGGTGATGTGCTGATCGCATGGGAGAATGAAGCCTATTTATCCGTGGAAGAGCTGGGACCGGACAAATTTGATATCGTGAATCCTTCGGAGAGCATTCTGGCTGAACCGCCAGTAGCTATAGTAGATAAGGTTGTGGATAAAAGAGACACGCGTGAGGTATCCGAGGCGTATCTGAAGTATCTCTATAGTGAAGAGGGGCAAAAAATCGCGGCTGAGAATTACTACCGTCCTACATTAGATAGTGTGAAGGAAGAATACAAAGATAAGTTCCCGGAAATCAAGCTGTTCACATTGGCTGACAAATTCGGAACCTGGAAAGAAACGCAAGAGAAGCATTTTAATGATGGCGGGATTTTTGACAAGATTTATGTGCCGGGTGCCAAATAACAGATAAATGAAATGCAGGATATGATCATTGAGATTTGTCCCGGTAGGGGCTGATCGGCTAAAAGGCCGAAGGCGAGAAAGGATGAATAGGGGATGAATGTCACCACTACGGCTGCACCAGCAGCAACGCGGCGCAAAATACTGCCCGGCTTCGGGCTGACGATGGGCTACAGTGTATTATACCTGAGTCTAGTGGTTCTACTGCCACTTTCGGCGCTGTTGTTCAATTCTACAGGTCTGAGCTGGGCGAAATTCTGGGATGTAGCTACGGACCCGCGGGTATTAGCTTCGTATCGTGTGAGCCTGTCGACAGCTGCTGCGGCTGCTTTTGTAGATGCAATTCTAGGTCTTTTGCTGGCGTGGGTACTGGTACGTTATGAATTTCCGGGCAAAAGAATATTTGATGCGCTGATCGATCTCCCGTTTGCCTTGCCGACAGCGGTAGCCGGTGTCTCTTTGACGGCGCTCTATGCAGGAAATGGCTGGATTGGGTCTTGGCTTGAGCCGCTGGGATTAAAGGTGGCATTCACTCCGCTCGGGATTACCCTGGCTTTGATGTTCATCGGCATACCGTTCGTTGTCCGGACGGTGCAGCCGGTGCTGGAGGATTTGGACAGAGATATGGAGGAGGCTTCGGCAACCCTTGGCGCAGGCCGCTGGAGAACCTTTCGCTCAGTAGTTCTGCCTGAGCTGTTCCCGCCACTGCTAACAGGTTTTGCTCTAGCTTTTGCTCGGGGCATCGGTGAATTCGGCTCCGTTGTGTTCATCTCCGGTAACATGCCGATGAGGACGGAGATTGCTCCGCTGCTTATTATGTCTAAACTGGAGCAATATGATTATGCCGGAGCTACCGCCGTAGCCCTGCTATTGCTCCTCATCTCTTTCTTAATGTTACTTGTTATTAACACGCTTCAGCGCTGGGTTCGTAAGACTTCACGTTGAGGGTAATCGCCGTGACAGCAGACGTCTGAACATGTTCAAACTTAATCGGAGACACTCGATATCTGCCGTTGATACTGAATATTACAAGCTATTTTGTCTTCGTAAAACCCTTTAAAGGAGGAATAATTTTGGCCGGTACCGTCCCTCTCCATACCCCCCGGCTACAAAAGAATGCGTCCTCGTCCGCGACAACGGAAACCCCAATTGTAAAATGGGTGTTGATCGGAGCGGCTGGGCTAGTCCTTTTTTGGCTGATTGCTCTGCCATTAGTTGTTGTGCTAACCGAGGCGCTGAAGAAGGGCTGGGACGTATATATTGCTGCCCTGACTGATCCGGATGCCCGCTCAGCGCTGCGATTGACGCTGCTTGTTGCGGCGATAACTGTGCCTCTAAATACCTTTTTTGGTGTAACAGCGGCATGGGCTGTAACCAAGTTCCGTTTCCGCGGCAAAGGGTTTCTGATCACCTTGATTGATCTCCCTTTTGCAGTTTCGCCTGTCATCGGCGGGCTAATTTTTGTGCTCGTCTTCGGAGCAAACGGATGGTTTGGCCCTTGGCTGAGCGCTCATGATATCAAGATTGTATTTGCGCTTCCGGGTATCGTTCTAGCCACGTTGTTTGTGACGTTTCCTTTTGTAGCGCGTGAATTAATCCCGCTGATGGAGGATCAGGGTACACAGGAGGAAGAAGCGGCAATTACACTCGGAGCACATGGGTGGCAAATCTTTTTCAGAGTCACGCTGCCTAATATTAAATGGGGATTACTATACGGTATTATTTTGTGTAATGCGCGGGCCATGGGTGAGTTTGGTGCGGTTTCTGTGGTGTCCGGGCACATACGTGGGGAGACGAATACGCTGCCGCTGCATGTTGAGATTTTGTACAATGAATATCAATTTTCAGCATCTTTTGCAGTAGCTTCGTTGCTCCTGTTATTGGCTTTGGTAACGATGATTATTAAAAGCTGGTTGTCGCGAAAAAATGCCCATTGACATGACTTTTAGTTCCATGCTAAGTTAATTCATAGTATACTGGTTGGTAATAACGGAATTGAGAAAAAAAGAAATTTAGGCGGATATAATCCTTTGGTGAGAAAGGGAGGCTAGAGAATGGCTAAACCGCTGAAAGTGGACGATTTATGGCTTACGCGGATTGCAGGACTTCTGGATGATATGGAATTTGGCTCATTGCATATTGTGGTGCATGAAGGTCAGATTGTTCAGATGGAGCGTACGGAGCGCAAACGGTTTGAGAATAGCAGTGGCAACGCAAATGGACGTTATATTGGTGAAAGCGGCAGCCGGCGGGCCGATTCTCAATCGGCGGGACGTTGATTCAATCTCTGGGCAATCATAAAGGTATATATCATCTTTTTGGATAAAAGATTATGGAGTTGTCACATGAGCCACGAAATGGCTGCTGGGGCAACTCCTTTTCTTCGTATGCTGGGATATTTGGCACGTATGACGCACCATATGACGCACCCCATCGGACTCAGTTGACGCTAAACGCAGTATTATGCCACATTTGCCACGCTAACGGACCGCATAGCCGCTAGTGGCATAAAAAACACCACATATGGGCCTGATTCTAAGCAATAACGTCCCTGGAGTCCGAAACCACGCTCCAAAAGCTGAAAAGGTGCAAATAACGTCATCTGGGTCCGCAGGTCGCCGGGAATGATGAGTGTTGAAGCAAACCGCTCATGAGTAAAAACACAGCAATATGTCATCCGGGTCCATAGGTCGCAGAGGATGATCTGTCTTTTTACGACGTTTACAAATGATTCGGCCCGTGGGGCAGCTACTTATTTTGATGTTGCAGGTACGTTTGTTAATAACGAGGGGCTTGGCGTGAGGCGGATACGCCCTCCATCAACAGGATGAACGCAGTAATGGCGTGCATAATCCAACCAACGATCGGAACAAAAGCTAAAATCGAGGTGATAATGCCCAGAACGTTACCCATGAACGGTTTATGTTCTCTTTGCAGCACAACAACGGCTACAGCATGAAGCAAAAAGGCAATGGCCAAAGGGACCCAACCATTAGCAATGATAAAGAGTCCGCCAATCAACGGTAGAGCCAGAAAAGCTTCATAAAGGCATGTTCCCCATTTGAACAGCTTGGCTACAGGAGACATAATGCTTCACCCACCCTTTTATAAATATTGTTACAGATACTATTCCACACAGTCAGTAAAGGAATTCAAGAATATAATGCTTATCCCTCAGTTTCAAAAACATCCCTAGCAGTGAGCCTTGCCTGTGAACCATGCAGTCGTATATAGTGGGAACAGCAATGCTGAACGGAGGAATGCGGGTGGAAACAACAAGAAAGCTTGATATAAGCCATGAACAGCCTTCAATGGAACAGTATTTGGCGCTGAGAAAAGAAGCTGGGCTGAGTGAAATGAGTGTGGAAGGTGCAGCGATCGGTTTGCCTCGTTCTATTTTTGCGGTAACTTTGTATGAGGAGAATAACCTAATCGGGATGGGGCGGGTGATTGGCGATGGGGGATGCTTTTTTCAGGTCACGGATATCGCGGTCAAGCCTTCACATCAAGGACAAGGTTTGGGAAAGCTGATCATGCGGGAAATTAGAGAGTTCCTTAATACTGTACCTGACAAGGCTTATGTAAGTCTGATTGCAGATGGAGAAGCCTCGAAGCTCTATGCACAATATGGTTTTGAATCGGTTATGCCACGTTCTCAGGGAATGTTTTTGCGTCGCTAAGCTAAGGCGAATTCATGCTGCTTTTTTAGTAGAGAGTGCCCCTTGTATTGGTTAAGGGGTTTTTGGTCTGGAAGTGGAGTAGTAGGCGCGATCTGGTTTCGATTGGATCTCAGGGGATAAATAATGTTTAAAGGCTGTAAGGGAAAAGCTATTCAGATGAGCATCAAAAAATAATAGAGCAGAAGGCTACACGATAATGGCCTTGCTCGTAGAATGTGAGGAACAACAAGATGGATGTTGTAATATTGGGCGCTTCAGGAACGATTGGAAAGGCAATTGTACAGGAGGCATTAAAAAGAAAACACGAAGTAACAGCTGCGGTACGCAATCCAGAGACAATAACTCTCGAACACGAGCGTTTACATGTGACAACGGTGGATATTCTTGATCCGGCTTCAGTAGCGGCTGCAGTCCGTGGCCATGAAGAGGTAATAAGTGCTTATGGACCAGGAGCGGGCCACGAGCAGGATCTGATTACGGCGGCAAAAGCGTTGGTGGAGGGTATGCAGACGGCAGGGTTAAATCGGCTGTTGGTTGTTGGAGGTGCAGGTAGCTTAAAGACTGAAACTGGAGAGCTGCTGATGAATACACCTGATTTTCCGGAAGAGTTTAAACCGGTTGCAGAGGCGCATGCGCAGGCTTATGAGATTTACAAAAATACAGAATTGGATTATACGTATCTCAGTCCTGCTGCGGTAGTTCATCCAGGTCGTCGTACAGGTCATTTCCGTATCGGATTGGACCGTCTTGTTCTAGATGAGAATGGTGAAAGCAAGATCAGTGTGGAGGATTTGGCTGTAGCTATGGTGGATGAGCTGGAGGAAGGGAATTTTAGTCGGGCCAGATTTACTGTCGCTTACTGATATCTGACTTGCGCTCGGACTTGTACTTGGAATTGCGTGTGAAGCTTTGGAACGGTAGATAGCGGAAAGGGGCTAAATCATGTATCTGGTAACTGCTGAGCAAATGAGGCAGCTGGACAGCGAAACGATCCAGCAACTGGGGATTCCAGCGATTGCGCTGATGGAGAATGCGGGAAGAGTTATCGCAGAGGAGATCATCGATCTTTGCCGGGAGAGAGGCGGGGCAGGCAGCAGGAATGCAGCCGAAGGGAACGATTCTGGGCTAAAGGAGGCCGCGCTGGGTGACCCAGGCAAGGCATTTAAGGTCAGCGCAGATCATGCGCTGACGCTTGCCTCTGCCGCATCCGAGCGATGGTTCATCCTCGTCGGCAAAGGCAACAACGGCGGCGATGGCCTCGCCGCCGCACGGTACCTTCGCGAGACCGGCATCGCCGTCACGCTCGTCTATGCGGTGCCGCCGGAGTCGCTCTCCGGCGAGGCCGCCCTGCAGCGCGATGCGGCTGCAGCCATGGGCCTGCCTGCCGTAGTATACGGCAGGGATCGGCTGGACCTTGCCGAGTGCAGCGGCATCCTGGATGCGCTGCTCGGCACCGGCGGCGCGGGAGCCCCGCGCGGCGCCTATGCGGAGCTGATTGCCGCAGCGAACAGCAGCGGCAAGGTCATTGTGTCCGCGGACATCCCGAGTGGTCTGAACGCGGACACAGGAGAGACGCATGAGCCTTGCATTCATGCGTCAGTGACGGTATGCCTCGCGTTTCTCAAGCGAGGCATACTGCAATACCCCGGTGCAGGCGCAGCGGGGCATGTGAAGGTACGGGCCATCGGCATTCCGACTGCTCTGGCTCTTAACAGCGGTGTGCAGGTTCATCTGCTGACACCGGAAGTGCTGCATGCCCATTTGGGTGTCGATCTGGCCCGGTGGCGGTCGCCTGAAGGCCATAAGGGGACTTATGGGCATGTACTCCTTGCTGCCGGCACCTTACGGATGAGCGGCGCGGGACTACTGGCAGCCCGTGCTGCGCTGCGCACGGGCTGCGGATTGGTGACGTGGGCGCTTCCTAAGAAGCTGTTACCTTCCGTCATCGGTGTTGTTCCTGAACTCATGCTGGCCGATGTAGGTGGCAGTGAAGAGGGAAGCTGGGAGGCTGAGACCGCGTCCAAGCTATTGAAGTTAAGCGAAGAGCAAGATGTAATCGCTGTGGGACCAGGTCTTGGACGGTTCCCGGGTGATACAGATTGGCTTCGCAGTCTTTGGGAAGGCAGTGATTGCCCGCTGGTTATCGATGCCGATGCTTTAAATATTCTGGCTGACTCCGATTATAAGAGTTGGGCGCAGCGGCATCATTCTGTAATTCTGACACCTCACCCAGGGGAGATGGCTCGCCTGGCTAACCTAACTACGGCTGAGGTCCAGCGTGACCGAATCGGTCTGGCTATGGACTATGCCAAGGAGTATGGGGTTACGCTTGTGTTAAAAGGAGCGCATACCGTGATAGCAACTCCTGAAGGGCAAGCTTATGTAAATACCACAGGCCATCCCGGCATGGGCACTGGTGGAGCTGGTGATGTGCTAACGGGCATGATTTCCAGCCTGCTGGCTCAGGGACTTCATGCTACGCAGGCAGCAGCTTTTGGGGTATACCTGCACGGATTAGCAGGAGAGGGAGCAGCCCGTCAGCGGAATAATCCGGCGGCTATTATTGCCGGAGATATCATTGAAGCGCTTTGAGTATCCCTAATAAGGCTTATGACAGCAGTAAGCAGAGCAGTGGCAGAAACAGGGCGAATACTGGCAGCAACAGAGGAAACCTTTCTACACCAAGCTGGGTCACTCTGAGAAGGAGTAGTCCCAGGACTCCACCTAGACCCCATAGCAGATATTCTGCACCTTGTTCCGCTGCCAGCCATAGACCTGCACCAAAACCCGTGATGACATATACAGCAAGGGGCAGGATAGGGGATTTGGAGCGCAGAATACGCAGCAGTACATCTGCTACTAACGCCGCAGGCAATCCATAAGCATAAATGGCATAAGGAATCGATAGTGGCCAGCCTTCAGGAATTCCATCGGATTGTGGAAATCCAAGCATAAGTAAGGTAATAAGGACGTAAGTTAGCCCTGCGCAGGCTAATTTGGTTAATGCGTACATGCCACTGCTTAGGCGGACAGAAGAGATATCATAATCATTTATCTTATTCATTTGATATACATTCCTCTCGTGGTGTGATGCATCAGCTGGTGACCATGTCTCCACCATTGACATGAATACATGTCCCGGTAACATACGAAGAATCCGGTCCCGCTAAATAAAGATAGGCTCCTGCTAACTCATATGGCTGTGCGGCACGTTTAAAGGGTGTATCCGTCCCAAATACACTAACCTCATCTGCGGAGTAGCTGGAGGGGATTAGTGGTGTCCATACGGGTCCGGGAGCTACGCTATTGACACGAATGCCAGAGTCTACGAGTGATAAGGCTAAAGAGCGGGTAAAGGAGACGATCGCGCCTTTAGTTGAGGAATAATCTATAAGCTCTTTATTTCCTTGATAGGCAGTAATGGAAGCAGTGTTGATGATGGCTGCGCCTTTTTTTAGATGTGGAAGTGCGGCTTGTGTCAGGTAAAAGAACGGAAATATATTCGTCTGAAACGTTTGGTAGAGCTGTGCTTCCGTGATATCCAGAATACTTTTTTGTGGATACTGGACGCCATGATTGTTGACGAGGATGTCCAGCTTGCCAAAAGTGCGAAGGGTATGCTCCACAGCCTTGAAGCAGTTTTCCTTATGGCGTAAATCAACTTCGATCCGCAAACAACATTGCCCTAATTCTTCAATTCGCCGCTGAGTGACCTCTGCATCTGAAGCTTCGTATAAATAAGCTATAGCGACATCTGCACCTTCCTTTGCAAAAGCAATGGCCGCCGCTTTACCAATTCCGCTGTCGCCTCCGGTGATGAGCGCAATTTTTCCTTTTAGCTTTCCACTGCCGGTGATCTCCGGATTTTCACTGATGGGGCGAGGATTCATTAGACTCTCTAGACCAGGCTGACGGTCTTGATGCTGTGGGGGAAAAGCAATAGGCTGTTTCTTACATATCGTTTGTTCCCCATAATAGGGGTAGGTGGGGTTCATTTTTACATACACTCCTCCTTGCCTTCTATCTTCCGTATATTTCTATGCATGCGCCTAGAAAAGCGTGCGCTGTTATCCGGTCCTGCCTGTGTTTATAACCTAGTCGAGGGAGCGTTTGTCAGAGATGAATGATTGGCGAAACATAGATTATCTAAATCGTGGAACTCCAGTGCAAAAAGAGGTCTATACCCTGTTAAGAGAATTAAATATTATAAGTTTGCTGGCCGACTATAACCCGGTGCTGGTTGGCACAGTGCCGCTTGGAATTCAGGTGAAGGGCAGCGACCTGGATATTATTTGTGAGGTGCATGATTCCGTAAAATTTAGGGATATTGTTAGTCGATATTTCGGAACCATGGATGAGTTTACTAGTGTATCGCGTGTGGTGGACGGGGTCCCTCGAACGAAAATTAACTTTATGGCCGGTGGCTGGCCTATAGAACTGTTTGGGCAGCCGCAACCCACAGCTTTGCAGAATGGTTACTTACATATGATCATTGAAGCGGAAATTCTAGCTCAGCTGGATAATGATTTTCGCCAGCAGATCATTACAATGAAAACAAACGGGTGGAAGACCGAACCTGCCTTCGCGCAAGTGCTGGGCTTGGAAGGTGACCCTTATGAAGCGCTGTTGATGCTGGAAAAGCTTCCGCGGAGTGCTCTTTATGCTTTTTTGTCATTCTATACAAGCGAGGGGATAGACATGAATTATCGAGAGATGATTGCGGATGATTATGAAGCTGCCTACCAGCTATGGGAAAATACAGAGGGAATGGGACTTAGTGAAGCGGATTCGAGACTGGAGATTGCACGTTATCTGGAGCGTAATGCTGGCTTCAGCCAGATCTGCGAGAATGAAGGCGGCCGGATTGTAGGAACTGCATTGTGTGGACATGATGGGCGAAGAGGTTATATGTATCATGTTGCAGTTAGTAATGACTGCCGAGGCATGGGCATCGGGCGTGAGCTTGTAAAGCGTTGTCTTGGTAATTTACATGCAGCTGGTATCGCAAAATGTCATCTGATGGTGATTGGAACCAATGAACAAGGAAGGGGATTCTGGGAAGGGATAGGCTGGCAGTATAGAGGTGGAATTGTGTTATACTCCCAGGATGTCTTGTGATACATAAGATGCGAAATGAAAATACTATCTAAGTGAAATATCATTAGATTAGAAGTGGATATATCACAGCAAATGTAACGGTGAACTCCGACTGCCAGTGCAGTATACTATATATGAGTTTGATAATTGCCTATTTTGCAGGCAGGAGGTCTTTTATGCGTTTTAAAGATGTGTTTTCAATTATTGGCCCGGCCATGGTCGGGCCTTCAAGTTCGCATACAGCCGGTGCGGCACGGATCGGAAGGGCTGCAAGGCAGGTGCTGGGTGAAGTGCCGCGTGTGGCAGAAGTGACGTTTTTTGGTTCTTTTGCAGCTACTTATCAGGGCCATGGCACAGACCGGGCTATTGTCGGAGGGCTTTTGGATTACGCTACCGATGATCATCGGTTACCCGACTCTCTGGAGTTAGCGGCTGAAGCTGGAATGGACGTATCTTTTGAGCAAGGAACGGGATTGTTTCCTCATCCTAACACAGTTAAACTGCATCTTATCGGACAAGAGACAGGAAGTGAGCTGACTTTAACGGGGACATCCATCGGTGGTGGAAACATTGAGATCGTCGATGTGGATGGTTTTGGAGTAAAGCTTACGGGAATGTATCCGACGGTATTGATTCATCATATGGATTATTTAGGTGTTCTGGCGAGTGTTACAGAAGTGATGCGTAACGGACAATTTAATATAGGGCATATGTCTCTGGATCGGAAGAATCGCAGCGGTGCAGCCTTAACGGTACTGGAGCTGGATGAAGCTGCTACTCCAGAGCTTATTGAAGCGCTTAAAGCGCTCACTGCGGTGAAATCGGTGAAATTGGTTAATTTAAACGAAGGTAAGCAAGATGAGAAGGGGAAGGAAAGCTTAACATGAATTTTCAAACACTTAGCCAACTGGCTGTATTATGTGAGGAGCGTGGCCTCACCATTGGATCCCTTATGCTCGAAGAGCAAAGCGCGGAATCTGGACGTTCCAGTGAACAGGAATTTGCCACAATGCGTGAGTATTACGGGGTGATGAAAGAGGCTGTTCATCGTGGGATGCATGAAGATACCACTTCGCGCAGCGGCCTTACGGGAATGGATGCCCAGCGTGTAGGAGCCTATAACGCAGCAGATGAACCATGCCTAGGTGGACCCGCTGGTCAAGCAATGGCCTATGCCTTGGCTGTATCCGAGGTTAATGCCTCAATGGGCCGCATAATTGCTACACCTACGGCAGGTTCATGCGGAATTATTCCGGGTGTATTTCTCAGCTGCCAGGAACGGTTTGGCTGGGATGATGACTATATGGTTTCCGGTTTGTTCGCTGCAGGAGCGATCGGTTATGTCATTGCCAACAATTCGTTTGTATCTGGTGCAGAGGGTGGCTGTCAGGCGGAGGTCGGGTCGGCCATCGGGATGGCGGCAGGAGCTTTAACCGAACTGCGTGGAGGAACGCCTGCACAAGCAGTACATGCTGTTGGGTTGGCGCTTAAGAACACCTTAGGACTGATTTGTGATCCGGTGGGAGGACTCGTAGAGATTCCTTGTATCGTTAGAAACGGATTCGGTGCAGTGACCGCGCTCGCCGCCGCCGATATGGCGCTGGCTGGTGTTCGGAGCGTGATTCCTTCTGATGAAGTAATCAAGGTCATGCTTGAGGTAGGCTCAGCTATGCCAGAAAAACACCGCGAGACCGCAGGTGGCGGATTAGCACAGACACCTACCGGCCGCAAGATCATGCAAGATTTACGTAAAAAGAAGTGATTTTAGAGCATTTTGAAACGTTCCAACTGTTCCCATAATCCTTCCTTCCGAAGGATTTCTGCTTGTTTGGGTCCCAAAAGGTCAAAGTGGGGGAACGGCGAACGATTATGAATATATTTAGCCGGCAGTCCATTTTCCTCACACCAATATGTTAGTCTGGTTAGGTCACTACAGCCGACCTTGGTGACAGTAGTCATGCCGGGAAAACGCGGGTCTAGCCAGTAATGGGTTAAGAAAGCGATCTCTCCTGCGGAGACTGCCTTTTTCCAGCGGGTTAATTCTTCTCTGTTGATGCCGAAGGCCATTACGTCTCCTCCTTATCTAGTATAGTTGACAACATTATAACTCATTGAAAGGGGATTACATCATGAACGGACAGGTAAGAGCCGATATTCGTCCTGGGCTTGAAGTGGATATTGTGCTTAAGCAGGATCAGCCGACGGGTAAGCTAACACATGGAACGGTAAAGGATATTCTCACGAACTCACCTCGACATCCGCATGGCATCAAGGTGCGTTTAACCAGTGGACAGGTAGGACGAGTTAAGAATATTGTTGCTAACTAACAATAAACTTTACCTTTGATTTTTATAAAAAAGCGCCCTTAATCCACTGAGATTGGGGCGTTTTTCTATTTTATCTGCTCATAAAATCCTCAACAGACTTATCGGCTTTGGTCTGATTACATAACGTACAAGCGCAAACACAATTATCCGGAGTAGTATGGCCGCCTTTAGCACGGGGGAGCAAATGATCTATAGTGTCTCCATAGGAGCCACAGAAGTAGCAAGTATAGTTGTCTCTAGTCAATATATAAGCACGGAAATCCTTATTGCTGTAAATCCGGCGGATGGTTCGGCGATTCACTACGATAGCGGCATGTTCTCTGACTAGAGTAACCGCAAGCTCGTAGTCAATTTCCTGATGCCAGCGATGTCCTTTATCACTGTGGCCACGCATTAGAATTTTCCCATTGGCGGAGGGAATCAATTGCGTTGGATCTTCCGGACTCAGTTTCACGCCTTGAGAATGAGATTGTTTCCTACGTTGTTCCAAGCCCCGTATGCGCTGATTTGGGTTGGATTGCGGTGAAGAAGCAACCATGGAAGAAGGCTTTCCTTGCTTGGAGCGTTCCTTGACAGCTGAAGAAGGGGGTTGAGTGGTATCAGGTTGTAATGGAATGGGACCTGCTGCAAGAGTGAGATCTATGTTTTGTCGTTGTTTGCGGCACTCCCGACAAGCGCCACGGCGAGACTGGCCTTTGGAACGTTTGCCGGTACGTTTACGAAATTCAGAGAGCGGCTTCTGTTGCTGGCAATAGGTACATTGTTTGGTGGATAAAAGATGGGTATCGTTCATAGATATGTTAGGTTCAGCGCGTCTTTGCGCCCGTCCTGTCTCCTTGTTTTTAGGATCCAATGTATTTTATTTATTAGATTCAGTCGGCAGGGGTAACATTTCTTTCTAATCTTAGTATAGCGTAAAATACAATCGTTCACATCGCACTCAAAAAAAGCTTAAATACGGCTTTTTGTGTGATATCTGTCTTGGTGACATTCAGGAAAAACATGTAAAATCAAAAAGAGCTGTTAGGAATGCTCTACTTTTTAAACATGGGAAGGGGTACTGAAATGAAGCCAACCAAAAAAAGGCCATTTACGGTAACATTGCTTTATATTCTTCATATATTTTTGGGGGTTGGAGCGTTAGCAGGAGGCGGGTCAATGGTCATAGATCCTAGTGGTGATCTGATACACATACCCACATCTATGTTGGAAAGATCGCCATTTTCAGATTTTTTAATTCCGGGTACTTTGCTATTCATCGTATTTGGTATCCTGCCCATGTTCGTGTTGTATGGGTTGATCAAGAGACCGGAATGGCATTGGGTGAATATTTTGAATCCCTTTAAAAAATTATATAGCTTCTGGGCATTGTCCCTATATATCGGATTTGGTCTAATTATTTGGATTATGGTGCAGACGTATATGCTTGACAGTGTGGTAATTATACATCTGGTCTATATGAGTCTAGGGCTTTTGATCCAAGCTGTGACGCTGCTTCCTTCCGTACAAAGTTACTTTTTGCTGGACGGCGGTACCGAAAGACGTTAAAATTGCAGTGAACTGAAGGTATTTCATTAGTCTGGGCAAGGAGTGAACCGGATTGACAACTATATACGATATTGCCAAAAGAACCGGTTACTCTCCTACAACGGTATCCAAGGCGTTTAATAATTATTCCGATGTACGGGAGAAGACTCGCCAGGAAATTTTCCGGGTTGCCCAAGAAATGGGATATTTGCCGAATTCCCATGCCCGTACACTGACCACTAAGAAATCATGGACCATCGGTGTATTGTTTGTAGAGAATACGGGATTTGGTATTCGCCATCCCTTTTTTAGCGCTGTGATTGAGAGCTTTAAGAAGGTTGCTGTGGATAAGGGGTATGCCCTCATGTTTATTTCCAAGGATGTTGGGGGGAAGCAAAGTGGGTATTTGGAGAATTGCCGAATCCGTGGTGTAGATGGTGTTGTTGTTTTCTTGTCTGATTATGAGGACCCCTATTTCCGTGAGCTGCTAGAGAGTGATATTCCTACTGTGATTCTGGATTTTGAGACTACGCAGTCGCATACGGTATGTTCGGATAATACGGCTGGAGCTCAGCTTGCGATAGAGTATTTAGTTTCTTTGGGTCATCGCAAGATTGCTCATATTTCCGGGGGGATGAACACTTTTCCCGGTAAAACTCGGGAGTTAGGGTATAAGTACGCTATGAAGCAGCAGGGGCTTGAAGTGCCGGAGTCCTATGTTGTGAATGGAGCTTTTTATTCTCGTGAAAGTGGTTATCAAGCGATGCTGGAGCTTCTTAAGCTGCCTGATCGGCCAACCGCTGTTTTTGCTTCGGGTGACATGTTAGCTTTAGGGGCTATTATGGCGGTAAAAGATAGTGGACTTTCCGTACCGCTGGACATTTCAGTTGTAGGGTACGATGATATTGATTTAGCTGAGTATGTTACACCTGCATTGACAACCATTCGTCAGGATACGGCACTTTTAGGAAGCCGGGCAGCGGACATTCTTTTAGCATCGATTGAAGGGAAGCAGTTGGATAAGGAAGCGGTTTTAGTTCCGGTAGAAGTGATCGAACGGGAATCCTGTGCGCCTCCGGCTAGCGGGAATTAGGGCCGTATCAAATTCCATAACTACAGTGAGCGGCTGCTATCCACAGGATAAATCTTGACGTAGAGAAAAGAGTCCTGATAAAGTAGAGGACATCATAGCTTGAATTGTTCCTATGTGGTATTTGCTACAGCGTATTCAGAGGAATAGGGCTATAATGGGGCATATTGTTATGCCGCTTTTTTCCTGCTCTCGTTAGATCATTTTTTTTCGTAATAATCGAAACCGGTTTCGATTATAGGTTTCGAATTGATATGAAATCAAAGTTTACCGAGGGTTTCCTTGAATTTACTCAAACGTTTCAGGGGTCCATCGCTCCGAACCCTAACATCGGATGGTGATCCAGTAAAGACAGTGCTTGTTGTTAGTAACAAAACAATTAGAGGAGATGGATGAAATGGCAAAAGTCCAAACTGTAGTAACTGCAAAAGATACAGGCGAACGCTTAACTCCGAAAGAGGCAATTGTTTTTAGCACAAGAGTAGATTCTGGATCTGCTGATGTAGAGCTTAAGCCAGAGCAGGAGTTCCAAAAGATGATCGGATTTGGCGGCGCTTTCACGGAAGCTGCGGCCTATACGTTGTCACGGCTCAGTCCTGAGAAACGGGCAGAGGTTATTCACCGCTATTTTCATCCGGTAGAGGGGCTAGGCTATAACATGGGTCGTGTTCATATCCATAGCTGTGACTTTGCTCTTGGAAATTATACTTATGTCGCTGATCATGATACGGAGCTGGCTACCTTTGATATCTCTCATGATCATAAGTGGGTGCTTCCGCTGATTAAGGATGCAATGCAGGTAAAAGGCGGAGCGTTCACGATGTTGGCTTCTCCTTGGAGCCCTCCGGCATGGATGAAAACAAATGGTGAAATGAATAATGGAGGATCACTCAAGCCAGAATACGCTGAAGTTTGGGCACGCTATTATACCAAATTTATCGAAGCTTATGGGAAGGAAGGCGTACCTATTTGGGCGGTTTCCGTGCAAAATGAGCCGGCTGCTGTTCAAGTCTGGGATTCTTGTATTTATAGTGCGGAAGAGGAACGCGATTTTGTTAAAAATCATCTCGGTCCAGTGATGCAGCAGGCAGGCCATTCCGATGTGAACATTGTCATCTGGGATCATAACCGCGATATTATGGTCGAACGTGCTTCGGTTGTGTTGTCTGATCCTGAAGCTGCACAATATGTGTGGGGTACAGGCATCCACTGGTATGGTGGTGAGGAGTTCGACAAGGTAGAGAAGGTACATGATCTATTTCCTGACAAACATCTATTGTTCACTGAGGGCTGTCAAGAGGGCGGCGTCAAGCTTGGCGAATGGTTTACAGGTGAACGTTACGGCAGAAATATGATTGGGGATCTCAATGCATGGACAGAAGGATACCTGGACTGGAACCTCGTACTGGATGAGACCGGCGGGCCCAATCATGTAGGGAATCTCTGTGATGCCCCAATTATAGCAGATACAACAACAGACGAATTGCACTATAACAGCTCATATTATTATATCGGGCATTTCAGTAAATTTATCGCGCCAGGTGCGGTACGGATTGGCTTTACTTCTGAAGCGGAAGGAATCCTATCCACAGCATTCCGTAATCCGGACGGCAGCATTGCTGTCATATTGATGAATGAGAGCGAAGAAGTTCGCACGGTAACCCTGGGGCTTGGCGAAGAAATTGCCAACTGCGAGCTATCCCCTCATTCTATCGTAACGCATCTGATTTCATAAATAAGTAACAGTTTAGGAGGACATTAACGTGAGTAATTATTATTTCGAATCAGGTAACTTTGTAATGGAGCAGTTTGATACAGGAAAGCCTTTCTCCAGTTTCCTGCCAGGTCTTGCAGGTCTTAAGGGAATTCCAATGTGGACTTTTTATGTGAACCGGGGGCAAGCGATTTGCAGCTTTGGGGTACGCGACAAGAACTCGCCAATCATGGAATTCTCTCCAGCAAATATCTCTTATAAAGACGTAGGAACCACCGGATTCCGAACCTTTATTAAAATAAAAAGCGAGCAAGAGATTTATGAGCCATTTCAATCGGCACGTCCAGATCCTGCCGCCAAGCGGATCATGACCATTTTGCCTAACGGACTGACCCTTGAAGAAAGCCATGCCGGGCATGGGCTGAAGACGACTGTACACTATTTCAATCTGCCTAATGACGATTATGCCGCGTTGGTACGTCGGGTGGAGATTGAGAATATCGGTGGCAAAGAGATTGAGCTGGAGCTGATGGATGGTCTGCCTGAGATTTTGCCTTACGGAGTAGAAAACAGCGGATACAAGGAGATTGGTAACCTGCTGCGCAGCTGGATGGACGTATACAATCTGGAGAACGGTATTCCGTTCTATAAGCTGCGTTCCAGCACCAATGATAGTGCGCAGGTTAGCGAAATCACAAATGGACATTTCTATCTGTCGTTTACTGGAGAAGGAGAAAAAGTCGCGCCAATCGTTGATTTCGAACTTATTTTCGGCGGCAATACCTCTCTTACTTACCCAGACCGCTTTGCGGGATTAACGCTTTCGGAGCTGAGTGAGCTTCCACAATATCCAGTCAATAAGGTTCCTTGCGGCTTCAGTGGTGTGGGTAGACGTTTGGCACCCGGCAGCAGCTTGACCCTGAATACTTTGGTTGGGCATGTAAATGACATCGACAAAATCAATAAAAAGGCGGAGCAGTTATGCCGGGATGAATATATCCTGTCCAAATCCCAGGAAGCCGCAGGTCTGACAGAGAAATTAACGGAAGACATTGCCACGCACACTTCATCGGCTGTGTTTGATGCTTATTGCCGTCAGTCCTATCTCGATAACTTCCTGCGCGGAGGCTATCCTTTTATTTTTGACAATGGCGGAGATGGCTTTGTAGTTCATTTATATTCCCGCAAGCATGGGGATTTGGAGCGCGACTATAACTTCTTCTCACTTGCCCCAGAATACTATTCACAGGGGAACGGTAACTTCCGCGATATGAATCAGAACCGCCGGAATGATGTGTTTTTTAATCCGAAGGTGGGCAGCTTCAACATCAAAATGTTCTATAGCTTGATTCAAGCAGATGGCTACAACCCACTAAGTGTTCAAGGAACAACCTTTGAAGTGAAGCCAGACAGCAAAGCGAAGGCTGCGGAATGGATCGGAGAAGCGGCTGCGGATCATCAAGCTGAGCTTGTTAAGCTATGCAACAGCCGGTTCACCCCGGGCAGCCTGATCAATTACATTGCGGATCATAACGTTACGTTGAAGGTTAGTGAGCAGGAGTTTCTGTCGGGTCTGCTGGCCCTGTCACAGCAAAACATTGAGGCTGCTTTTGGCGAAGGCTTCTGGTCTGATCACTGGACGTACAATTTGGATCTCGTAGTAGGTTATTTGGACATCTTCCCCGACAAGAAGCAGGAGCTTTTATTTGGGGATAGTACTTATGCGTTCTATGACAGCCCAGCATATGTGCTGCCACGTAGTGAGAAGTATGTAATTAGTGACGGAAAAGCCCGGCAATATGGCGCCCTCCTTGAAGATGAGGAGAAGCTGCATAAGCTGAAATGGAAAGCTGTAGATACCCATTGGCTGTGTACCAAAGGTGGGCAAGGTGCTATTTACCACACCAATCTGTTCGTGAAGATGTTGTCTCTTGCTTTGAATAAATTTGCTACGCTTGACCCTTACGGCATGGGTGTGGAGATGGAAGGCAACAAGCCGGGCTGGAACGATGCCATGAACGGTCTGCCGGGATTGTTTGGCTCCGGAATGAGTGAGACTTTTGAGCTGAAGCGTACTGTAGTCTTTTTGCTGGATGTGCTGAACGGTGCTGAGAATGTACAGGGAGCTGTAAAGCTGCCAGAAGAAATCGCGAAGCTGCTTGAAGCGGTATATCACGCGGTAACTGCTGTCCTAGCAGGAGAAGTTGAACAATTCAACTATTGGGATACAGTAGCTTCAGCCCGAGAAGCTTATAGAGCAAGTATCCGGTTTGGCATTACGGGTTCTGAAACTGAAGTAACCTTGGAACACATCCGCGAAGCTCTTTCCAAGTTCCTGGTTAAAATTGATGAGGGAATCAACAAGGCGGTAGAAATGGGCAATGGACTTACCCCAACCTATTTCCGCTTTGAAGCGGAGAAATTCCATCAGGTAACAGATGCTGAGGGTCAGCCAGTAATTAGCGGATACGGGTTGCCAAAGGTTGTGGTAGAGGAGTTTAAGGCTTATGCCTTGCCTTATTTCCTAGAAGGACCTACCCGCTGGTTGAAGACGATGAAGAATCCGGTGCAGGCAAAAGAAATCTATAATCTGATTAAGCAAACAGAGCTGTATGATCAGGCAACATCTATGTATCAGACCTCTGTTAGTCTAGAAGGTGAATCGCATGAAATCGGACGGATGAGAGCCTTCACACCAGGCTGGCTAGAACGGGAGTCTAACTTCCTGCACATGTCCTATAAGTATTTGCTTGAGCTGCTGAAGGGCGGGCTGTATGAGGAATTCTACGGCGAGCTGAAGACGTCGCTGGTGCCATTCCTTGATCCTTCTGTTTATGGACGTAGTACACTGGAGAATTCATCATTTATCGCAACTGGAGGCAATCCTGATCCAAATAACCATGGTAGAGGGTTCGTAGCGAGACTTAGTGGATCGACCGCGGAATTCTTAAGCATGTGGAGAACAATGATGGCTGGAAGCCATGTTTTCAGTATGGAGGATGGAGCGCTTACGCTGTCTCTCGATCCGGTATTGCCAGGATGGCTGTTTGATGAAGAGGGTAAACTGTCTTTCACTTTCCTAGGGAATACGGAGGTAATCTATTCTAATCCAAAACGTGAAAATACCTTTGGCGAGAAGAAGGTTAGCATTCAATCTTTGATGCTTGTATACCGCAATGGAACTGTGACTAAAATATCTGGAGCGTTCGTGCGCGGTGAAGAGGCAGAGGCTCTGCGGCGTGGAGAAATCGCGCAAATTCAAGCAGTATTAGCATAAAAATAGAGGGGCGAGCTGCGGCTCGCCCTTAAATTTTCACTCCATCCGAAAAATGGTACCTATAATCCGAAATTCAAAGCCTTACGGAGACAGGCAAAAGCAAATACAATGGATACATAAACATTGTAAGCGCTTTAGATTAAATACAGATATAGAGCCTGGAGGTCCAAAGGATGGAGAACAAAAAAAGCATGGAAGTAAGCTCAGCGATGAAGCCGTTAAGTCCTGGCAATTTCGAAACCGGTAAAGTAAATCGAAGCCCGCTTTGGAAGAGGTTCATTGCCCAGCGTCATTTGCAGACAATGGCTCTACTCGGCATTGCGTGGATGATAATCTTTAACTACATTCCCATGTATGGAATTATCATTGCTTTTAAAGATTACAACATCGTTAAAACGATTGCAGAAGCCCCATGGGTGGGACTTACACATTTCAAAGAGTTCATGGATGATGACAATCTCTCGAATGTAATTAAAAATACGCTCGGCATCAGCTTGTTTAAGCTAATTATCGGATTTCCCTTGCCAATAATATTTGCTCTATTTCTGAATGAAGTTCGTTCAATGAAATTCAAGAAGACCATACAGACGATTTCGTATTTGCCCCACTTTCTCTCATGGGTGGTACTCGGAGGGATTTTGGCTACATGGCTTGCTGATGTAGGAATTATCAACAACATTTTGCTAGCGCTTCATCTGATTGATCAGCCAATTACATACTTGGCTGAGCCTGGTTACTTCTGGACAATTATTATCTCCTCTGATATCTGGAAAGAACTTGGATGGTCAGCGATTATCTATTTAGCAGCAATTTCCGGTGTATCTCCTGAAATGTACGAGGCGGCGACAATCGACGGCGCGGGCAGATTTCAGAAGATGTGGTATGTTACCTTGCCGGCGATTAAATCGACAATCAGCATTCTCTTCATTCTCGCGGTCAGCGGAGTGCTGAACTCCAACTTTGATCAGATTCTGGTCCTGCGCAACTCACTGAATGATAGTGCAAGTAATGTAATTGATTACTATGTGTACTATACAGGGATTCTCTCAGGCCGCTTCTCTTACTCAACAGCAGTTGGATTGTTAAAATCGGTTATCGCTCTAATATTGCTGCTGATTGCCAACCAAGTATCTAAAAAAATCAACGATACATCGTTGTTCTAGGATAAGGAGGACCATATATGTTTGCACTTAAGCGTAAAACGAAGGGCGAGGCCCTGTTCGATATCATCAATAATCTCATTATGTTATGTATCTGCTTCATAACGCTTTACCCGATCTGGTACGTATTGGTTAACGCCTTCAATAACGGTAATGACGCCATGCGGGGAGGAATCTACTGGTGGCCGCGGATGTTCAGCTTTGAGAATTTCGAGGCCGTATTTGCCAGCCCCGGCATCATGCAGGCGATGTGGGTTACTGTCGCCAAAACACTTTTGGGTACTGTACTGCATGTATTTTTCACAGCGATGGTAGCTTATGCATTCTCCAGAAAAAACCTCATTGGCGGTAAGTTCTACATGCTTATGGGTACAGTGACTCTCTTTTTTGGCGGGGGACTCATTCCTACCTTCCTGCTGATGAAGGACCTTCACCTATTGGAGAATTTCCTAGTCTATATTATTCCGGTTATGTTTAGCTTCTTTGATCTTATTATCTTCATGACCTTTTTCCGGGAGATTCCCGATGGGCTGGAAGAAGCGGCACGGATTGACGGTGCTAATGATTGGTCCATCTTTCTAAGAATCGTACTTCCAGTATCCATGCCTGTAATTGCTACCATTGCGCTGTTCCATGGCGTGTATCAGTGGAATGATTACTTCACGGGTATGATCTATATCAATAATACTGATCTGCAGCCGATTCAGACGTATTTGTTCCGGGTCGTCGCACAATCGAGCTCTAGTCAAATGATGGTCGCTGTACAAGGCAGCAGCGTTACGAGAAGCGTAACGTCACAGTCCATTAAGCTGGCGACGATGGTAGTGACCACATTGCCGATAGTATTCGTGTATCCGTTCCTGCAGCGTTATTTCGTTAAAGGGATGATGATCGGCTCCATTAAGGGCTGATGTCTAGCAGTGATAACTCCTCCGGTTGCCTACAGCTGTAGGCACTGGGGTTGAGCTTATAATTAACATTCATAGAAAAGGGGTAAACAAGCATGGGCATGAAACGTAAGCCAAAAGCAATGGGAGTTCTGCTTCTCGCAATAATGATGTCATTGTCAGCCGCAGGCTGCTCCAGCGGGAATAATGCTGGCAAGAATGCCGAAGGTAATGCTAACAGCGCTAAAGCTACTAATACGGAGGCAAGTGCTGAACCGACTGCTGCTGCATTATCAGCAGATGAACCGGGATGGAAGATTGATACTTCACCTATTACATTTGACTGGTACCTGAACTTCTCATGGTTCCCTAATAAATGGGGCGTGGACCCAACCTCTCAATATGTAACTAAGAAGACCGGAGTTGATATTAATTTCATCGTTCCGGCTGGTAACGAGAATGAGAAGCTTAACACGCTGATTGCATCCGGTAAATTGCCTGATTTCATCACTTTGGGTTTCTGGGAAGATGCGATTAAGAAAATGGTCGAAGGTGAACTTGTTCTTCCATTGAACAAACTTGCTGATGAATATGATCCGTACTTCTTTAAAGTATCCGATGCTGATAAGCTGGGCTGGTATACACAAGAAGACGGCAATGTGTATGGCTATCCTAACTCTTCTTCCTCTCCTGCCGACTATGAGAAATATGGGGAAAATTACGTATCCAACCAAGTATTCGCTGTCCGCAAGGATATGTATGAAGCTATTGGAAGTCCAGATATGCGCACACCAGAAGGTTTCTTGAATGCGCTTAAATTAGCGAAAGAGAAATTCCCTGACGTAAATGGACAGCCGCTTATTCCACTTGGTTTGCATGAATTTACCGAGAACGGTAACGATTCTTTGGAAGGTTATCTGCAGAACTTCTTGGCAATCCCAAGAGAAAAAGATGGCAAGGTATATGCTCGTGAAACCGATCCTGAATATATCCGCTGGATGAAGGCACTTCGTCAAGCGAATCAAGACGGTCTGCTGGCTAAAGATATCTTTATCGACAAACGCCCACAAATGGAAGAAAAAATTGCCCAAGGCCGTTATTTCGCAATGCTGTATCAACGTACAGACTTTGCAGCACAGCTAGGAACGATTTACCAACAGGATCCAACCAAAACGTATATCGCTGTTGACGGACCTTCCAATACGAATTTGGATAAACCAACCCTTGATGGCCCTGGTATCTCCGGTTGGACGGTAACACTGATCTCCAAAGATGTTAAGGATAAAGCACGTGCTATCCGCTTCCTCAGCTACTTGAACAGTGAAGAAGGCAACAAAGACTTGTTCTTAGGCGAAAAAGGTGTCAGCTACGATACGATTGATGGAAAAGATCAATTTAAACCAGAAGTGTTTGATTTGATGAATAAAGACCGTTCGACGTTTGATAAGCAAATCGGATCTTCCTTTACATTCTGGATGCTGCAAAATACGAACATCACGGACCAATGGGCTCCTAAATCGGTAGAACCATTTAAGCAATTGGAAGATTGGACTAGAGGTAAATCCATAGGCTCCTCCGAGTTCCAACAAATTGAACCAACAGGAAACTCTCCTGAAGGCATCATCGCTTCGAAGCTGAAACAGCTGCGCGGTAAAACTATGCCGAAGTTGCTCATGGCTTCCTCCGATGCGGAGTTCGATAAGATTTGGAATGAGTATTTAGAGAAGAGAAAGAAGGAAGGCGAAGATGTATTTGATGCCTACCAACAAAAGAAATATGAAGAGAATAAAGTGAAGCTGTCCATAAAATAAAAAGCATGACCCAAAATGCCCGCTAACTGCGGGCTTTTGGGTTATTTTCGAATTATAATAAGGAATAGATATCAAGTATTTGAATATTCACTATTTTAGCGAGGTGGACAGGACAGAAGTGTATAAAGTGAATAGGCGAGATCGAACCAGAGCATTATGGCATTCTTTTAGTTATTGGTGGGGGCGAAGATCACTTCAGAGCCGTTTAATTGCAGCGTATGTTTTTATTGTTTTAGGCCCGTGTATGCTGGTTTCTGTCTATTCCTATAAAGCCATTAATAATACCTATCTCCGCGATGCCGTCGAGAAAAATGATTATTTGTCGCAAATGGAGAAGCTGCATATTCATAATCAGATTGAAGCGATGGAACGGGCGGCGCAAATGGCTTATTCTGATGCCGAAGTAGAAAAATTCTTAGCGAATGAAACCGAACCGCAGCTAGTAGATTTGGTTGATTTTAATACAAATGCTTATGTGAATATGACTCGTATTCAATTTAATAATCCGAATATTGAGCATTTACGGCTGTATTCGAGAAGTAATAAGGTGCACGAAATTTGGCCGATTATCTTTCGCGAAGAGCGGGTTTCTTCCACCCCATGGTTTCAGAAAGCGCTTCAATTGAAGGGGCAGGAATACTGGTCTTTTCAGAAAAATGATCCGGATTTGATGCAGAGATACTTGGGAGCACCGACGGAGAGTCTGCCAAAGGTTTCTTTGCTGCGTGAGAAGAGTCGGCCAGCAGACAATCATATTGGCATGGTGCAGGTGGATATGCTGCTGAGTCGGTTTACACCCAAGACGTATACAGATGTACGGGATAATCAGACCCAGATGTTCCTTGTGGATAGTGAGCTGCAGCTTTTCACCAGGCCGGACAACTCTTTTTTGCAGGATAATCTAGAGATGGCTGATATGATTGCAGAACGGTATAAGCAGTTCCGGGAAGCTGGCGAATGGGACAGTAATTACTCGGAGAATGGTAAATCGTTTTTGTTAATTAACACTCCGCTAGAACGAATTGATGCTTATTTGCTAAATGTAGTGTCAATGGAGGGGGTGATGAAGGATATCTCCCGCACGCGCAACTTAATCATTGGAGCCAATGTTGGCTTTATTACTTTACTAACGCTGATCGCTTATGTGACAAATGCCTTTATTCTAAAAAATCTACGTAGATTGACCGATACGATGAAAAAAGTGCGCAGAGGTGAAGCGTACACTGGAATAATGATTCGTGGTGGAGGGGAAGTCGGGGAGCTTGCCCATCATTTCTCCAAGCTGATGAACACCATCAATACGTTGGTGGCTCAGGCAGTGAGCAAGCAGGCGTTGTCTAAAGAGGCAGAGCTGCGTACGCTGCATAACCAGATTGACGCACATTTTTTATATAATACGCTGGAAAATATAAAAATGCTGGCTGAAATTGAGAACCAGCGAACGATCTCGGATGCACTGACTTCGCTGGGTGGGATGATGCGCTATAATTTTAAATGGTCCGGAGAGTATGTGAAGCTGCGGGATGAAGTCCGCCATATCGAAAATTACATTGAAGTGATGAATATTCGTTTTGAATATCCGGTTAAGTTAGTGCTTCATATTGAAACTCGATATTTGGAGCTGGAGGTGCTGAAAATGTCACTGCAGCCTATTGTAGAGAACAGTGTTAAGCATGCTTGGTGCGACGGGAAAGAGAATTTACAGGACCCGAACATTCATATTCATGTTTCGGAAACGGAAGGTGATATTTGCATAGAGCTTCGTGATAATGGCATCGGCTTAACTCCAGAGCGTTTGGTTGCTTTGAACGAGGCGATTTATGCGAAAGATGAGCGCTGTGAGAGTGCCTCAGAACAGAGGGATGTTGACCGCCGAACAGGTGGTATTGGACTGAGAAATGTACATCAGCGACTGCAAATCTTTTATGGTGATGAATATGGGCTTGTAGTACAGAGTGAAGCAGGGAGTTGGACGATGGTACGTCTGACCTTGCCGAAAGTTCTTTTGACAGGAGAAAAACAACTATGAAGAAGCTACTGATCATTGATGATGAAAAGAATATCCGTTACGGTCTCAAGACTATGATAGAAAGAGAATTTCCGTCCGTGTATACCATCACAATGGCGAGTAATGGCGCAGAGGGTTTCGAGATCTTTAAGACCGAAGGTGCAGATATTATTATTACAGATATACGTATGCCAGTGATGGATGGAATTACGCTGTTGGAGCAGATATCTAAGGTAACAAGTGGTGAGAAAAGCCCGGCAGTGCTGATCTTAAGCGGGTATGATGATTTCGAATATGCCAAAAGCGCGATTCGTTATCGCGTGAAGGATTACTTGCTGAAGCCGATCCGCCGAGATGAGTTGTTCGAAATTTTGAAGAATATCGATAAGGAACAGGAAGAACAGGATCTCAGCGCAAGGCAGCTGGAACAGGAAACGGAACACTTCCGGAGGGAACTGCGGTCCAGTCGTTTACGGGGACTGCTAATGCAGCAGGAGGTTCCGCTGGAGCGTGAGCAGCAAGAGTGGCTAAGTGATCTGCAAGCACCTTTTACAGTTGGTGTGTTGAATTACTATTACAATGACGGAACAAGAATGAAGTCGGGGGATGTTCAGGGACTGGCGGAACGATTGATCGGTCCGCTTGAAAAGTTTTTCTCGGAAATCACAACGGATTGGGATGGCAAATTAGTCTTGATCGGGAGCAGAAAACAGGATTTTATGGAGCTGTCCAGACAAGCTGAAGCTAAGGAAATAAAGGGATTATCGATTGGGATTAGCAGCGAAGGAGGAAGTCTTGAGGACCTCCGTTCCTGTTATAAGGAAGCCTGCCGGGCACTGCAATATACTTTTTTATATCCGCAAGTGAGTTTATTGGATTATGGGGATGTTGGCCAGGGACGGTCTAACTTTCCGTTACCGAAGGAGGAGCTTCGCAAGCTGCTCAATATGCTGGGAACAGAACGCGAGAAGGAGATGAAGCATCTTCTATCTGTGATTTTTCAAACTGAGCATTTGAAGGAACTGGACCTAGCTTATCTGGAGTCCGTGGGACAGAATGTAAACGAGCTGGTGTTGGATGAAGTGTTTCGGGTGCATGGCGAAGCCTCGGTAGAGGTATTGAAGCTGTATCGTACGGTAGGCAATATGTACAACTATCGTCATTTCCACGAATATTATCGTGCGCTGGAGAACTTACTCTTGAGTGTGAATGAATACATTGTAGGCGTAAGGTCTGCGCATACCGAGCATGCGGATATGGAAGAGGCACTGAGCTATATTGAAGCCAACTACGCCCGTCCACTGAATATGGCTATGGTCAGCAATCATGTATCCCTGAATTATTCTTATTTCAGCGAAGCTTTTAAGGCATATACCGGTGAGAATTTTGTTATCTATTTAAAAAAGGTCCGCATCCGTCACGCTAAAGAGCTATTGGCAAAAGGCTGCAGTAAGCTCGCAACAGTCTCAGAAGAGGTAGGCTTCGAGAACAGTAAACAATTTGCCCGTGTTTTTAAAGAGCTGGAGGGGATTTCCCCAGGTGATTATAGAGCGAAAATAGTATCCGAAGAGTGTTGAGGCTATTGAAGATGCATTTAGAAGCGGCCCTCCTATATAATGGATTTGAGAAGATTCATTGGAGGAATGAAGGGTGGAAGAAATACAAGGCAATTTGATTACGGTTCAGACATTAGCAGCGGATTTTCGTCGACTGGGCGTTAAGGCGGGCATGACGATTTTATTGCATTCTTCTTTTAAATCGTTAGGCAAATGGGTAGCCGGGGGCCCGGTCGCTGTTATTTTGGCATTGGAGGAGGTCCTCGGAGAATCTGGCACACTGGTAATGCCTACTCATTCAAGTGACCTAACTGATCCCGCAGGCTGGAGCAACCCACCGGTGCCGGAGGCGTGGTGGCAGAGTATCCGCGAGCAGATGCCGCCTTATGATCCAGACCTGACCCAACTTAGAGGAATGGGGGTTATTCCGGACTGCTTCCGTAAACAAAAAGGAGTAAAACGCAGTGACCATCCGATACATTCGTTTGCCGCTTGGGGCAAGCATAGAGACGAAATTATGTATGGTCATTCACTTGAAATGGGTCTGGGGGAAGATTCTCCGCTGGCTCGTATTTACGATTTAGGCGGACATGTACTGTTGCTGGGAGTAGGCAATCTTAATAATACTTCCCTACATCTTGCCGAATGCCGCGCATCTTATGCTGGCAAGAAGGAAACCCTTGGCGGGGCGCCCATTATGGTGGATGGAGTTAGACAGTGGGTGGAATTTAAGGAGCTAGATTGGGATTCTGACGATTTCGTTCAGCTGGCAGATCAGTTTGGACAAGAGACGGGGCTTATTACATATGGACAGGTTGCTTCCGCAACCGCTCAATTGATTCCGCAACGGGAAATCGTAGATTATGCAGTGAACTGGATGGAACAGAACAGGAAGTAGAACCTCATTGGATAGGGGAAACGGAAGGAGAAGCTGGCATGAGTACAACAACGATATTTTTAACCCGGCATGGTCAAACGGAATGGAACGTGCAGCATCGGATGCAGGGACATATGGATTCTGAACTGACGGCTCTTGGTGTGCAACAGGCAGAATGGCTAAGCCGGGGAATGCGCACTCAACAGTTGGATGTCATCTATGCAAGCCCCAGCCCAAGGGCGCTGCGCACAGCTGAGATTATTCGTGGAGAGCGGAGTACTCCGCTTAAGACCTCTGAGGCGTTCAAAGAGATTGGCATGGGTGTGTGGGAAGGCCGTGATTCTACTGAGCTGGAGAGCGAGTATTCGGAGCAGCATCGCAATTTCTGGCAAGACCCTGAGCAGTTTAAAGTGGAGGGTAGTGAGACCTTCGCAGAGGTGCAGGCACGGGCGCTGGGCAAGCTTCAGGAAATTCTCGTTGACCATCAAGGTGAGACCATTCTTATTGTCACACATACAGTAGTGATTAAGCTGTTAATGGCCTATTTTGAGGGCAGAGCGCTGCCTAAGCTCTGGGATCTGCCTTACATTTATCCGACCTGCTTATGCAGGGTTGATTTTACGGATGGTGTGCCGGAAATCCTGCTGCACGGGGATACGAGCCATTACGAAGAGAGTGAAGCTGGGATGGAATCATAACACTTCCTACAGATCAGGTTGGTTTATTAAAAAAGGCGGTTCCTCGGGTGCATTACGCACTCGGGAAACCGCCTTTTATCTTCAGAGCTGGAGATCAGCTTTTGCTAGTTGATAAATTGGAGAGATTTCAATGTCTTCTCCAGCATCGTAACCGCTTCGGCACGAGTTGCCAGCTTCTGTGGAGCAAAGGAACCGTCGGTAGCTCCTTGGATAATTCCCTCAGCAGCGATTTCTGCTACTGCTGCTTGGGACCAAGCAGGAATGCTTGCTGCGTCACTGAATTTAGCCAGTGCCGCAGGATCGGCATTTAAGGTTTTCCCTGTGTACTTAATAGCTTTTGCTAATACCGAGGCCATTTCCTGGCGAGTGATTGGGCTACCCGGCTTAAAGCTGCCATCGGTATAACCGGAAATCAATCCGGCTTCTGCTGCGGTGCGTATAGCATCAGCATACCAAGCACTTGAGTTTACATCTTTAAATGTGATCTCACCATTACCTGTCGCAAGTCCCAGAGAACGCGTAATTAATGCGGCGAACTCAGCACGTGTGATCGACTGTGAAGGAGAGAACGTATCGTTGCTTGTTCCGCTGACAATTAGTTTGGTAGCTAATAGATCAATGGATGATTTAGCCCAGTGTCCGTTAATATCTGCGAACGTTTTGGAAGACTTAACAACGGTGTAGTAGCTGTTGCTGTTCCGTTTAATCGTAACGTCCGTTGTTCCATCTGTTTTAGGAACAAAGATAGCAGGCACGAAGGAGATCTTACCTGAAGCAGGATCGAAGACCACTGCCGTTGCGTTATTTGAATTTAAGACGGCAGATACATTGATCGTGCGCTTCACGTAAGTGCTGCCGAAATTGTTCAGCGGCACACTCTTAGTTCCGGCTTGCGCTGAAACGCTGAATTCGATTACTGGAGCAGCTAAAGTAGCATTACCTAGCTGTGAGGCGATAGCTTGGTTTGTGCTGCTTAGTGTTCCCGAATTCGCTACTAGAATGGAGACCGTAATTGTAAAGTCGCTGGTGCCTAATTGAGCGGCAAGTGCTGCGCTGTTTACAACACGGAGTGGCAAGGAATAAGAAGCGCCATCCGTAGTAAAGGTAAGAACTGTGTTAGGCTGTGCTGCTGCTTGTTTTACAAGCACACTGCCTGGAAGCACTACTTGAGCGCCACCTGTAGTAGCTTTAACCGGAATAACCAGCTCTTGGCTACCCGCTGGCAGTTCAGCAAGTAGTTTGGTTAGATCAGCAGCATTAATTGTTGTTACTTGTGCTGAAGCAATTGGTGCCGCAGTTGGAGCAACAGTTGGTGTAGCTGTAGCTGTAGCTGTTGGTACTGTTGGAGCAGATGTTGGTACTGTTGGAGCAGATGTTGGTACTGATGTTGGTACTGATGTAGGCACTGAAGTTGGATCTGGTGTTGGTACTGGTGTCGGAGTTGGAGTTGTCTCCGGCAGTGGTGCACCTTTTAGATCAACAATCCGGCCCTCAACGGCGGAAGTGTGCGCAGTGACCGTTCCAACTTTCTGCAGATACTTCGTAAATACATCAAAGTCCGGTAGGTACAGCAGGTTCACGCGGCCTTCTTTATAGGCCTTTTCAAGTGAAGTATAGAAATCTCCACCCTTCGCTGTGAAAGCATTCGTAGCTACTTCATAGGATGCGTTCAGATCCAGAGGAACGTATTTATCCCCGTTTTTCACTTCAATACGCAATACCCGTTCGTTCACAGGTTTCGTAGAGTCGTAATAGAATTTCAACCCTGCAACGTGTGGGAAACGCCCGTCTGCTGCTGGCGTTTTAGAAACCCCGTTCTCCATAGCATCCTTAATTTCTTGTCCGGTCAGAGTGATCGTAACCAGATCGTTGTTGAATGGAAGTACGCCGAGTACTTCGCCTTGTGTGATCGGTCCTTCGTTAATGGATTCGCGAATACCGCCGCCGTTTTGCAGGGCGATTACGGCATTAGTGCCCGCTTTTTGAGCTGCATAAAGCATGCCATCGGCAATCAGGTTACCAAGATTAGTTTCCTTTGTGCGCACATTATCGCGAACGCCGTTTAGAACAACCTCTGAATTTCCTACTACTTCATTGGTTAGTTCTTGAATCCCCGGTTTATAATCGGTATCCAGGATCTGTTTAGCTTCAGGATCCTCTGCGATAACGTAGCTAGTGCCGTTTTTAGCATCGATGGAGATTAATTGATCTTTCCAATCGGTCAGTACGCCATCTTTGTTAAATTTAACTTCAAGTTGGCCAAGGAAAAGACCTTTTTCACCAGTTTGTACAATTAGCTTCGGTGCTGTTGGATCGGTGTTATCTACAACGGCTTGATTCAGTTGCGTGTGGCTGTGACCCCCAACGATAATATCAATGCCGTTAACGGCTTTGGCTAGCTTGAGATCTTCTTCATAGCCAAGGTGAGAGAGAACAATGATCTTGTTAACTTTCTCTTTTTCAAGCATAGCGACCGTTGCTTCCGCTTTAGCGAAGGCATTCTCAAAGGTCACTTTACCTGGTGAAGCAATGTTCGCCGTATCTTCTGTCGTCAGACCCATGATACCGACCTGTTGGCCGTCTACTTCTTTGATCAGCGCAGGGTAGATGGTTCCAGCATTACCTGACCGGCCGATTTCATTGGCGAACATTTTGCTAAGAATATCATCCGCTGAGAAGTTCACATTGGAGGAGACAAATGGGAACTTAGCGTTGCCAATGAATTTGGACAGTATATCAGAATCTTTATCAAACTCATGATTACCGAAAGTCATAGCATCATATTTGACCAGATTCATAAAGGCCAGGTCTGCTTGACCCAGATACTTATTGAAGTAAAGTGTTCCGGAGAACACATCACCTGCGTCTACAAGAATAGGATTTTCTGTAGTCGCCTTGGCCTCTTTGATTGCTGTTACACGGCGCAAGATGTTGTTTGGCGAGCTGACAGTATCTAATCCTGCATGTGTATCGTTGGTGTGCAGAATGGTTAGTGGGAAGTCTTCAGCAGTATTAAAATCAATCTGTGCCAAAACCGCATCGTGATCGGATACCCGACCGTTCGATGGTGAGAAGTCGGCATTTAAATGAACGACATCTACTTTAGAAGAAGCCGTTAGATTTTTACTGACAAGAATATGATCTAGCACTTGAGAGTTTCCGTCATAGGTGTACGTATACTGCTCATTTAAAGGCAATGTATCGATCAAATTGTCTAGTTCTGTTCCTTTTAAGAGGGTTGCAGTTTTAGTAAATTGGAAATCATTCAAATCGCCAAGAGCTACGATGTTGGCTTTAGGATTTGCAGTCAGAACCTCTTTGACAAATCCGTTGACGACCGCCGCTATTTTATGGCGTTGTGTTTCACTGGACAATACAGGGGGCTGAACGTTTCCGAAAGGAGCGGTATCGCCGCCTTTTGAATTGAAATGGTTAGCGATCACAATTACTGTTTCGCCACCGAATACGAACTGTGCAGCAAGGGGTTTACGTGAACTTGTAAAGGCAGAGTTTGTTGGATCAATTCGTCCTGGATTGTAGGTCAATTGATCTGCCGCTGCATTATATCCAACGGATTGTGTAGCTGTACCTTTTTGTCTGCTCACACTGTCTGCAAGCTGCACTCTTGCTGGATTGTACAGGAATCCTACGCGAATGTTTCCGCCTGGGGCACCGCCATCCATATTGTTCTCCGGAGCGATGTCTGTGTATTTATATACAGGACCTCCAGCGGTTTCAATGGCTTTAATCAGTTCGGCTGCACTTGCTTCAGTGATACCATTATTGGCTTCACCATTGCTGTCCTGCATTTCGACAACGCCGATAATGTCAGGTTTTTTCATATTGTTTGTGATGGAGTCGGCTAGTTTCTGGATTTTTGTTGCTCCGACACCCGGGAAGAAGTTTTCAATGTTGTACGATGCGATCAACAACTTACTATCATTGACTTCAAGAGTAGTTGTTTCTTGCTTAAAGGTACTTGGAGTGATGGCTGGAAGCTTACCGTTTTCCGGAATCACTTTGAAGTTACCGTTGTTGTATCCGATGACGCCAGTTACATCTCCCGCGAACTTATCTCCGGTGATGACTTCTTGACCCGGATTTCCGTAAGCAATGATGAGGCGCTGAGGATTGTATTGGTTGTATTCTTTGAGAACTAGTCCACCAGCTGGTGTGATGACATCAGGTGTATCATTTTCTACTCTTGTAGGGATGTTATACAGCATGGAATTTCCGCTACCACTTGTCCAGTAAGGACTGATAATCGTAGGGGTAGGGAGCTTGACGAGCATACCTTCTAACGATTCGTAGAAATCAATTGCATCTTCATTAGGCTCAAAATCAGCCATGCCGTCATTGTCAATTATGGAAGACGGAATGGCTCTCCCGCCTTTACCAAGTACGACAGGCTCCGGCACAGTATAGCTTGAAGAGGAGTCTGCTTTTATTGAAGTCATAGTAATTTGAGTAGAGGTTAAATTACTTGCGTTACCTTCGTTGTATTCGGAAACAGCTCCACTAACTTGGACTAAATCTCCAATTTGAGGCTTAAGGGATGAATTAGTGCTGTATACAAAAATACCTTCCGAAGTGTTGACATTATCGTCTGGCTGAGGGTCTTGCATAAAGAAACCTCTATAAGCGCCAGTGGCGAAGGTGTACCCATATTGGGTAACGATGCCTTCTACATCGGAAACGTTCTGACCTGCATACTCAGAGGTATGAGATTCTCCTTGAATATCATGTATACGAGGGAGCTCAGATGCTTTATACGCAAAGGTATAAACCTTACTTGTCTTGCCATCTGCTACGACAATTGCATGGATGGTAAGATCTTGATGAACTGTAATCGGATCTGAATAAAGCTTGCTTGCTGTTGTTGGTTCAGTTCCGTTGGTCGTGTAGTAGATCTGTGCTCCAAGAGTAGGGCTGGATAGGGTCACAGAACTTCCTTTGATGATGCGACCTGCGCCAGGACTGGCCATAACGGAAAAAGTTTCTTCCACCAAAGCATTTTCATTAAGTGGAATGAATTGATAAGTTGTACTATATTGCTCGATAACCCCGGTGATATTGTCAAAGGTTTTACCCTTAACTAGTTTAGGCAGGGTTGAGAAAATTGTGAATGGTTGTCCACCTTGGCTAGCAGTCACCGTGCTGCCATTTACATTGTCTATGGTCACATTATTCATAGTTACCAGCTGAGCTTCGTGGCTTTCGCCGTTCGCGGCAGACAAGTCGGTTGCTGTAATCAATGTTGGGGCAGGCACCCCAACATTTTGTGCAGCTACATTGTATTGAAGTCCACTTTGGAATTTGATTTCTTGCAGATTGCTGTAAATATCCATTGTTCCGCTTACTTCAACACGATCTCCAACGTTTGCGAACTCTGGGAAACCATAAAGTACGATCCCGCCGGATTCATCCTGAATATACATTTTTGCTGCATTAATGTGAGTTACGATACCTTCTGTTAAAATATTCTGACCTTTACTAGCAAGGCGTGCTGTTGCAACATCTGTTTTGGCCAGAATGGTGTAATCAAAAGTCGATACAGGGCTGTCTGGCATATTTGGTTCTGAAGCATACGCTTTAATCGTAGTGTCCTCAGTTAAGGTAATAGGTCCTGTGTAAGGTTGGAAATTAGTTGAACCACCTGATCCATAAACAGCTGCATAGACGGATGCTCCAACCGTTGGAGAATTCAAAGATATTTCTGTACCAGCCGGCCAGGCATTAGGGGCTGGTAAAGCTACTGCAGAACTAGCAGTTTCCGGTAATTCAGGTAACGTACCGTAGGTGCTGTTCCGTGGACTTGGTGCTTGGACAACAAAATCCTTAGAGTTGTTATCCGTATCTAGACCGCGGCTGTCAGCCGGTGCACCAGCCGCAGCTTTACGTATAGCGGCTGTAGTATTGGAGAGAGCAGCGGTCGCATTTCCCTCGACATTTGTGGCTGTTCCGTAGCCAACTAAATCAACCGTTGTACCTGATTTATCAACGAGGTCGACTTTTCCGTTTGTACCACTCATAGCAAGGATTCCCTTGCTAACATCAGGAGTAGGCAAGTCGGTAGTTCCCCCAGCTCCAGCGGCCTCCTCAATAAGGAAATATCCATTTGCCGGGATGGTTCCATTTAAGTCTGTTCCACTACTAAAGGTTCCGGCCGCTGAGGTATAGCGAACTTTCCATCCAGTCAAATCTACTGGATGATTCGTAGGATTGTATAATTCAATAAAATCACTTTTAAACTCTGCTCCGCCGTTTCCGCCACCACCATAGACCTGCGAGATAACAATATTGCTATTATCCGGTGCTGCCTCGGCAGTCTGGACAGCTGGTAACACACTGCCGGCAACCATTAACATTGCAAGTCCAGTAGCGAACCATTTCCTTACTCTTGAAGAAATAATCATTTGGATAAGTCATTCTCCCCTCGAATCTTTTATTTACAACCTATTAAATCTTAGCATTCAAATGTAAAATGAAAGGTTGTCTTACATGAATATATATTAAAGTTTGTATCAATTAAATCTAAAAATTGAAATGTTGTGATTTTAGTATAAAAACAGTGCATAAATACAATATTAATTATAAATTTAGTATTTTTATGGTTAATAAATCCCCAATATGTTAATTGCATGTTATATATATTGTTGAATTTATTATGGATTACGATAAATTTATTCTAGAGTTTTGTTAATTTTTACATAGGGAAAACAATAGAGATTAGAATTATATAGAATGTATCGGAACAAAAATAATGCCCCTCCAGCTTCTTATCGAGAAGTGGAAGGGCATTATTAATTTTAAATCTATTTGGACAACACAGTATTACTGGTGCGGAAGCTCAAGCCGTTCAATTCCATCCATATATTTACGCAGTGCCTGTGGAATGTAAATGGATCCATCCTCCAGTTGATGGTTCTCCAGCAGCGGAATTAGGATCCTTGGTGTAGCCACTGCGGTGTTATTTAAGGTGTGGCAGTATTGCAGCTTACCGTCAACATCCCGGTAACGAATGCCCGAACGACGAGCTTGGAAATCGAGCAGGTTGGAAGCCGAGTGTGTCTCTCCATAGGCATCTCTGCTTGGCATCCAAGTCTCGATGTCATACTGCTTATGTGTCTTCAGGGACATATCTCCTGTGCAGACAGACATGATCCGATAGGGGAGTTCCAAGAGCTGTAGAATATGCTCTGCATTCGCAAGAATTTCCTGCAGCATGCCTTCCGATACGCCCTCATCATTCCGGCATAAGATGACTTGTTCAATTTTTGAGAATTGATGAACACGGTACAGGCCACGCACGTCCCGTCCCGCCGATCCTACCTCACGGCGGAAGCAGGCCGACATTCCGGCGAGTCGCATTGGCGAATCCAGTTCGACAATCTCATCGCTATACAGCGAAACAAGCGACACCTCCGATGTGCCTACCAGCCAGCGATTGTCTCCGTTTAGCTCATAGGTCTGATCCATCCCGCCGGGGAAGAAGCCCGTACGTTCCAGCGCTTCCGGACGGACAATCACGGGAACATCCATCACCGTGAACCCGCGGGCCGTTAGTACATCAATGGCCAGCCGCTGTACAGCCAGATGTAACAACAACCCTGCACCCTTCAGCACATAGCTGCGTGGGCCGCCTGCTTTGACGCCACGGGGGATATCGATGATATCGTGGAGCTCGCCTAGCTCTACATGATCACGCGGTTTAAAGCTGAATTCCGGCAACGTTCCGGTTCGTCGCAGTTCTACATTATCTTTATCATCATGGCCGATCGGTGTATCCTGCGATACAGGGTTTGGTGCGAGCAGCATGAGTTCTCCACAGCGCCGGTCTGCCTCAGTTAGTTCTGCCTCATAGAGATTCAGGCGGTTGTTCAGCTCTCTTACTTGTTCTTTAACTGCTTCTCCTGCCACGCTGTCACCCTGGCGTAAAAGTCGTTCAACCTCTTTGGTCAGCCCGTTACGCTGGGCTCTCAACTGTTCCGTATCTTGGCGCAATTCGCGCCGTTTCTCATCCCATTCCAGCAGTTCAGCCAGTGGGAAGTCGACTCTTTTCCAAGCCGTAATGTTTCTTACAAGTTCCTGATTGTCTTTGATCCAGTTCATATCCAGCATACCGTTTCGCTCCTTTTTGGTTAAAAAAACGCAAAAAACGCCCTCATCCATGGGACGAGGAGCGTCAGCTCGCGGTGCCACCCAGGTTGATCGAATCTCCTTAACTGCAGGAACAATCCGATCCTCTTTGGTCTTCGCGGTAACGGGCGAAACCCGGTGAACTTAGGGAGTTGTTGTAGACTCCGGTCGCAGACGCCTCACGGTTGGATGCCGATCATTGGCCTGATTGTTGGATTTAATATTGTTGCTTAGTATAACGTAAGAGTGGGAGGAGCGCAAGTGGTTATGGTTTGACAAAAATATCAATTCTACGTTAGGATTAGTATTAATTTAAAGTAATTTTGTCGGGATAATAAATAAAGCAGTGTGAGCTGCTTAAGTGGGATGGAAGAGGTGGAAAAGTGGCTAAAATTGTTGTGATTAACGGAACGCCTTCCCTGGTATCGCGTATCAATGCAGCTATAGAATATGCGGAGGCCAGCTTAACCAATCAGGGCTTCGAGGTTGAGCGTATTAACGTAGCAGAACTACCAGCGGAGGATTTGATTCACACTAAGTTTGAAAGTGAGTCTATCGTCAAAGCCAATGGCCTTGTAGCGGAAGCTGATGCGGTAATCGTGGTTAGCCCGGTTTACAAAGCTTCTTATACAGGCGTGCTGAAGACCTTTTTAGATCTGGTTCCACAAAAGGGATTGGCCGGAAAGGTTGTACTCCCGCTGTTCATGGGCGGCAGTCTTGCACATCTGCTCACAATTGATTACGCATTGAAACCTGTGTTGTCCGTACTGGGCGCACGTTACATTCTTGGCGGCGTTTATGCCGTGGATTCTCAAGTGGTTCGTAATGATCACGGAGTGGTAGAGCTTGCTGAGGAGCTGAAGCTGCGCCTGAACGATGCATTAGATGAGCTTGCAGAAGAAACTACACATCGTGTGGAACGCAAGGCATAAGACTGAGTAGCAAGCCTTATGTGCTTAGTGCTAATAACAAATGTATAAGCGTCTCTTTCATCCCTGATACCAGGGGAGAGGGGCGCTTTTTGCATTATATAGGCTATAGCAAAAAGGCCATCTCACTATGAAAGTAGAGAATGGCCTCTTTTTTATATAGGGCTCGTTATAATCCGGTCTTACAAATCGTCGAATCCGTTATCGTCGCCAACCTTACCATAGTTGCGGGATTTGGCTTCGAAGAAGTCAGTTTTGGTAGCATTAAGCGCATCATCGGAGAAAGGTTTGATCCAAGGCATACAGTTAACGTCAACACCTTGGTAAGCTTTTTCCATACCCATCAAAGTCAGACGTTTGTTCGCTGTATATTTGATGTAGTCGCTAAGCTCATTAAGATCAATGCCACGCACGTTAGTAAGTGTGTAGTAAGCCCAGTTGGTTTCGAGCTCTACCGCGCGGTCGATGGTACGGTATACGTAATCCATGTTTTCTTTGGTGTTAAGCTCAGGGAAGTCTACGAGCAGCTGCTTAAATACTTCTGCGAAGAAGTAGCAGTGCTGATTCTCGTCACGTTGAATATAAGAGATCATTTGGCTGGTTGCCATCATCTTCTGGTCACGGGCCAGATTGTAGAAGAAGGCGAAAGTGCTGTAGAAGAAAATTCCTTCCAAGATGAGATCTGCTACCAGCGCATGGAAAAAGGTTTGTCTCGTAGGGTTATCACGGAACTCTTGATAAATATCAGAGATAAACTGATTGCGTTCCAGCAGGACAGGATCTTTTTTCCAATATTCAAAAATTTCCTTCTGCTCACTCTCCGACACGATAGAGGATAGAACATAGGAATAGGATTGGTTATGCACCACTTCTTGCTGCCCGATAATTGCGGAGATAGCTTCCAAAGAGGAATCGGTGAAATAACGCTTCACGTCGCTCACGAACATCGTCTGCATCGAATCCAGCACAGCGAGTAGGGAGATATTAATCTTAAATACGCGTTGTTCCTCGGCATCCAGCATCGGGAATTGTTGCGCATCCTTGGACATTGGAATTTCATCCGCGATCCAGTGATTAAGCAGCAGCACCTTATACAGCTTGTACATATGAGGCATGCGAATATCGTTCCAGTTCAGAATACCTGAGCATTCACCGTCGATAATGCGTGTGGATTGGTTAGGTGCTTCAGTATTAAAAATCTTTTGTAATTGCATTTCTTATCCCTCCATTTTTTGCGCGGGTAATCTTTCTTTGGTGTCTTGTTCATAGAAAGACGGTGATAGAGTAACGCAGAGGAAGTTTGGAGCTGTAGGAGCGTCAGCGTTCGCCCGAAAGCTTTCCGTAGGAAAGCTCGCATCGAAAGCATATGCTGTCATCGGATGTCATCCGCTAATAGCGGTAAAGATCAAGACATCTGATGACAACAGCGGCCGGAAGCCCAAACATTCCTCGCAGTTACGAAATTCATCATCGTTTTTCTATTTAGGGCACTAAGATAATTAGCTAGCGCAAGATTCACACTCTTCTATAGTCAAAGCACGGCTACGCACATAATAAGTTGATTTCAAGCCGCCCTTCCAGGCATTCAGATGCAGTTCCAGGAACTCAGTAGCCTTGATGTCAGGACGGACATACAGGTTGAAGCTTTGGCCTTGATCGACGTGACGCTGGCGAGCAGAAGCCATGCGGATCGACCAGTTTTGGTCAATCGTAAATGCTGTCTTATAGTACCAGATCGTTTTGTCGGACAGATCCGGTGCTGGGTTAGCGATCTTATAAGTTGTTTTCTCTTCATAGGATAGCAGTTCATACAGCGGATCAATGCTGGCGGTGGAGCCGGCAATAATCGATGTAGATCCATTCGGCGCAATGGCGAACATCCAAGCATTACGCACGCCGTCCTTAGCTACTTCTTCTTGCAGCTCGCGCCATTGCTCGGTCGTTACATATTTACCTTCTTGCTCACCGCTAACATACCCGCGGGAAGTGAAGTATGCGCCAGTCTCCCAATCGGAGCCAGCAAACTTCGGATAACGGCCTTTTTCACGGGCAAGCTCCATGCTCGAACGAACCAACAGGTAGTTGATATGTTCATATAAATGATTGTTATATTCTACGGCTTCATCGGATTCCCAACGAATGCCCTTGAGTGCCAATAGGTGATGCAGGCCGAATGTGCCGAGACCTACTGCGCGGTACTGGCTGTTCGTGTATTGTGCCTGCAGAACTTCAATATTATTAATATCGATTACGTTATCAAGCATACGAACTTGGATCGGAACAAGTCTTTCTAATACGCCAGCTGGAATCGCCCGTGCCAAGTGAATCGAATTCAGGTTGCAGACTACGAAGTCGCCAGGGATTTTGGAAATAACGATCCGGGTCTGGCCATCTTTAGTTACTAATTCTTCTTGCTCAATAACTGTTGCAGACTGATTCTGCATAATTTCTGTACACAGGTTCGAGGAGAAAACCATACCTTGATGACGGTTTGGGTTGGTCCGGTTCACGGTATCGCGGTAGAACATGTATGGTGTACCTGTTTCTAGCTGTGATTTCATAATCCGTTTCATGATGTCGATCGCAGGAACAGTGATCCGGGATAATTCCAGGTTCGCTGTAGCTTCAGCATATTTTTCACGGAAAGTACCTTTGCCAAGCTCTTCATCGTAGAAGTCTTCCAATCCTAGTGGACGGCCATTTTTATCTGTCCAGCCCATGACCTTTTTCACTTCATGAGGGCAGAAGAGGTTCCAATGGCTGCGCGATTCTACAGCTTCCATGAACAGGTCAGGCAGGGAGACGCCATGGAACACGTCATGTGCACGCATACGCTCGTCACCGTTGTTCAGCTTAAGATCGAGGAAAGCGAGAATATCTTTATGGAATACATCAAGATAAACAGCTACAGCACCTTTACGTGTGCCCAGCTGGTCTACGCTGACTGCTGTATTATTCAACTGGCGAATCCAAGGGATTACGCCGGAGCTTGTGTTCTTGTGGCCACGGATATCCGAACCACGTGCCCGTACTTTTCCAAGGTAAACGCCGATGCCGCCGCCCATTTTGCTTAGACGTGCTACGTCTGTATTGGAGTCAAAGATACCCTCTAGGGAATCGTCTACAGTATCAATAAAGCAGCTGGATAGCTGTCCAGCGACCTTTTTGCCGGCATTGGACATTGTAGGTGTAGCAGCAGTCATGTAGATGTTGCTCATAGCCCAATAAGCTTCTTTTACAAGCTCAAGACGTTTCTCAGCTGGTTCACGATGCATCAGGTACATAGCAATAATCATATAACGTTCTTGTGGAAGCTCCATCACACGGCCGTCAAAATCATGCGCCAAATAACGATCGGATAGCGTAAGCAGACCGATATAGTCAAACAAAAGGTCGCGTGTATAATCGATACACCCACCTAGTTCGATAATTTGTTCTTTGGTGTAATGGCTTAGAAGTTCTTCGCGATAGATTCCTTTTTTCACGAGATCCGTAATTAGTGGATACAATTCACCGTAAGGCTCTTCTGGATAAGCTTTGTAGCGGCGATGAACGGCAGCTTTTTTATAAAGGGTTGTCAGAAGGGCGCGGGCAGCTGCGAACTTCCAGGTAGGCTCTTCTTTTGTTACAAGCTCTAGAGCGCTCATGGTGAAGGCGTTGCTGATTTCTTCTCCGCTTACCGAGTCACGACGCAGTTTTGAATTCACTCCACGCAGCAAAGTTTCTTTATTTAGTTGATCGAGACCTTCCAGAATACGGTCAGCGTAGACGGAAAGACGGTTCTCATCAAAAGCCAGTTGGCGATTATCCGGTTTTACTACGAATTGCGGCATGGTTAGTTCATCCCTTCTTATTTCAAGTTAATTTTCAATATCAAAAATTGATATATTATAGCGCAGCAGGCTGCCACAGAAAGACCTCCGAGCCGTTCATGCTGGCCGGAATGTCGATAATGCGTTGGTTGGAGCTTCCCCGGTAGAGAAGCGTAGTATCTTTCAGTTCTTCTACAAATCTTCCATCTATTAACACCTGACACTGCTTAAGTAGATTCCACTCCGGCGTACCGGGAAGGGCTGTAAGTTCTTCGTACGTATAACCACTGTAAATCCAGATTGAGAAACCTGGCAGTGCAGCGCGAAGCTCATGAATGAACCCCAACAACTCTTCTGCTGAGAAAAAAGGATCGCCGCCTGCCAGTGTCAGACCATCCAGCAAAGGGTTAGCGGCGATTTCTGCAATGATTTCATGTTGTCGTTCTAAGGTGAAGACTTCCCCATATTTAAAGTTCCATGTCTCGGGATTAAAACATCCCGGGCAACGATGACGGCAGCCGCTGAGAAAGAGGACGGCCCGCATGCCCTCTCCCTCGTTAATCGACTCCGGATAGTAACCGCAAATATTCATAGATGCTTAACGCGATCCCGTACTTCAGCTTGTTTGGCGGCATTAAAGCGGGTCTGATAGTCGCCAGTTAAATAACCTGTAACTCTGCGCAAACGGCGGATGTGCACGTCATTCTCATGTGCGTTGCAGGAAGGACAGTTTGTCCCAATTACGCCTTCGTATCCACAGCTGGAGCAGCGGTCAATCGGATGGTTAATGCTGAAATAGCTAACCTGTTGTTCGAGCGCGTATTTAATGATTTTGATAAAAGCCGATGGGTTGTTGCGGGCATTGCCGTTTAATTCGACATAAGAAATAGCCCCGGCATTGCAATATTCATGGAAAGGAGCTTCCAAGCTGATCTTCTGAGCAGCACCCAGATCGAAGTATACAGGGATGTGAAAAGAGTTCGTATAGTATTCACGGTCGGTTACGCCCGGAATGGAACCCAGTACCTTGCGATCAACTTTTGTGAATTTACCGGACAAACCTTCTGCTGGCGTTGCGAACAGAGTGATGTTGAGATCCAGTTCCTCACTTTTCCGATCGCAATAGTCCCGCATATGACGCACAATAGCCAGCCCCTTGGCATGAACTTCCATATCCTCGCCATGGTGTTTGCCGTACATAGCTTTCATACATTCCGCCATACCGATAAAGCCAAGAGACAGACTGCCATGCTTCAGCAGATCGCCTACAGTGTCATCAGGTGCAAGATGTTCGCCGCCTTCCCAGACGCCTTCTCGCATCATGAAATCGGAAGCTTTAGCTTTTTGTGCGGTTTGGATGTGGAAGCGATGAAGAAGTCCTTCCAGCGCAATATCCATATAATGATTTAGATCTTCATAGAAGCCAGCTTCGTCTGCGACGGTACGTCTGCCTGTTACTGTGCCGTGTGCCAGACCTAGCCGAACCAGATTCAGTGTATTAAAGGAAAGGTTGCCCTTTCCAGAGCAATGATTACGCCCAAAACGGTCACCGAGCACTCGGGTTCGGCAGCCCATTGTAGCGAACTCCGTATCAGGATCACTTGGATCATAATACTGCAAGTTGAGCGGAGCGTCCAGATTAGCGAAGTTTGGATATAGTCTGCGCGCAGAACATTCAGCTGCTTTTAGGAACAGTTCATAGTTAGGATCGCCTTGCTGTTGATTGATTCCTTGCTTGCATTTGAAGATTTGAATCGGGAACACTGGTGTTTCTCCGCTGCCAAGTCCGTTCATAGTTGCGGTTAGCAGAGAACTGATCACAAGCTGACCTTCTGGTGTAGTACAAGTACCGTAGTTGATGCTGGTAAACGGTATTTGTCCACCGGATCGGCTGGACATGGTATTCAGATTATGTACCATACTTTCAGCCGCTTGCAGGGTTTCGATTTCGGTTTCCTTTAGTGCAAAACGGAACGCTCTTGGATATAACTCCGCCAGATCGGTCCGGCTCATCGTAATCTCGCCCAAAGATTCATCAGCTTGTCCCTCTTCAAAATAATCCAGACCCTTGCGGAACAGCTTGGCGAAGGATTTGGTTACATAAGGTGCCAGATCGTAGTCGAGTTTATTGGCGGATACACCACCATATTGAGCATTTTGCTGGGATTGGAAAATAATCGCTACCAGAGACATAGCTGTCATTATTGAGTTCGGAGGACGAACGCTGCCGTTGCCGGTATTGAAACCTTCACGGAGAAGTTTATCAAACGGGATAAAAATACAGTTCGTCGTTCCAATCGCGTATTGATCCAGATCATGCACATAGACGACATTGTCGTCAATAGCCTGCACTAGCTGTGGCGGCATCGTAAAATTGCGGGCGTACCATTTTGAATATTCACTGCCGAACTTGCTCATTTTACCGGAGAAACTCTCTCCATTCAAATTGGCATTCTCGCGCAATAGGTCCATATCCCGACTGTCGATAATATCCCGGCCTAAATCAATGAGCTCTTCTAAAAGAACTTCCCGTGCATTTTCTACTCCATTAAATTGTCTCTCCAACAACGTCATTGTACAGCTCTCCTCTCAGTATAAAAGAAAAACATTTATCATCAAATCCATATATCCATAAGAAGTTGGACCGCCATAAGCAGCCGTATATTTGTTCTGATTACATAAAAAAAGCATCCCCTACCCGAGGATGGCAGAAAATGCCCGATGCGTTATGTAAATATCCACACGGATATTTGCAGTGGTCTCTACGTAGATGACCGCATGCGGACACCATCCCTGTTCCTCGCAGGCATCAATAGTTGGTGTCGTCGAAACAGGTAGGTCTCCTGGCTTCCGTGGGATCTCTCGGCGCCTTCCCAAGGGTGTTCCTAACCCTCAGTGGCATCTGCCGGGAGATGTGGATTCTCAAGCTTCCCAGAAGCTTAAGAAGGCCATCCGGTTACAGTGGCGGGACCGCAGCGGATTCTCACCGCGCTTCCCTATTAAGCTCTAAATCCGGTTAAGGATCAAAGCGCCTGTCTCCACTATATTTTGTTGTCGTTAGATAAAAATAACCCAAGATGTTGTGTTTGTAAACAGTTTTTTAGAAAACCCGCGCGGGGAGCGGGTTCTTTAAAAGTACTCCACAAATGATCCACAGGCTGTCCATAAGTAATCCACAATTGATCCACAGGGAGATGCGAAATGATTCATAAATTGTCCGAAAAGATGCCACAAAGAGTCCATAAATATAGTGCAGATGACCCTAGAATTTGCGCATGAGAAAATACCTTAGCTCAAAGTCATATTTTGGAGTAATCAGAAGAAATAGAAGAGATAAGGGAGGATAATCTTGCTTAGTTTGTGACAGAGCGGTGGAATTGTTACAATGGAAGGAGACAGGTACTATAAAATTTCGAGGAGGTATTCTCATGCCTATTGCTGAAGTTACAGTTATTCCGATTGGAACAGGCAGTACCAGTCTTAGCAGTTATGTTGCGGATATGCAGCGGGTGCTGAAGACAGTAGAAGGGATTACATATGAACTTACGTCCATGGGGACGATCATCGAAGGGCCTCTGCAACGTATTTTTGCCGCGGTAGAAGCTTTGCATGAGTCTCCTTTTGCCGCAGGTGCAGAACGTGTCTCTACCTCACTTAAAATAGACGACCGCCGCGATAAACCCTCCACTAGCCGTGGAAAGTTAGAGTCTGTGGAGCGTAAGCTACAGGTGGATTAGCAGTTTAGGAGGGCGGAAAACAGGGAGAAATAGGCTTGCGTTTCTGGCTAAAAGTTGTATAATATTTTTTGTTTGACAGAAAAACAGCATTAAGCTGGTGTAGCTCAGGGGTAGAGCAACGCACTCGTAATGCGTAGGCCGGGGGTTCAATTCCCTTCACCAGCATCCTCAAGAATTCGACAACGGCGCGGGTTCCCGGTTATTTGGGACCGCGCTGTTTTTTATTAAAGACCCTGACTTCTAACATTCTTCTAACCTTTAGTCGAGTAAAGTGGGTGTTACGTCAATTTTCTCTACTTCTTTTCGGGTTCCAAGGATGGAATCGCCGATCCCCCGGAGTACTGCTTCCTGCAGATTGGGGAGAACATGTGAATAAGTATCCAGGGTGATATTTATTGATGAATGGCCTAATCTTTCCTGGACTATTTTCGGATGTACCCCCGCTTTAAGGAGTAAGGTGGCATGAGTGTGACGGAGATCATGGAAGCGGATTTTAGGGAATGTAGGGTGTTCCTTTCGTATCTGATTGAGTATCCGGTAAAAGTGTCTCATCAGTAGACGAGGACCGACTGGAGTTCCGACGCTTGTCTGAACGACGAGACCAGAATCCTTGTAAAACTCGTTAGTTGCAATTTCTTTGACACGAATTTCTTTTTGGCTTGTCAGTAGGCGCACCGTATCCTCGAATAAGGCAATAGGACGGTCACTACCGTCACTCTTAGTGTCGTCCAGCGAATAACCATCCTCATCCAGCGTGTATGCAGTGCGAACGGATATAGTTTTAGTTTTCAAGTCAGTATCTTTCCAACCTACACCGAGGATTTCGCTCTGACGCATGCCAGTTGATGTTGCAAGCTCAAAGGCAACGTAATACTGATCATCCAGGGCAGCGTCCAAAAATATTTTTAGCTGGTGCTCATCCAATACCTCGAATTTCATCTTTTTTCCTTGCGGCAGCGTTACGGTTGATGCCGCATTCATGTTTATTTCCCCCCAGGTAACCGCTCGATTAAGTGCATCCATGATAATGACATGCGCCTTTCTGATCGAGCCAACCGCAAGTGTTTTTAAAAGCGTTTTGTGGTAAAAATCATGAAAATCTTGGGGTTTGAGTTTTGCTAACTTTTTCTTCCCTAAATTCGGAATGATGTGTCTACGAATTAACCAGTTATAGGACGCCCAGGTGCCATATTTCACAGAAGTCTTCTTATCTTCTAACCAAGACTCCATTAATTCCCCGAACGTTTTTTTCGATGGTTCAACAAGTGTTCCATTCTGCAGTTTAGAGAGGATTTCAGGCATTGCATTCTCTGCGTCTCTTTTCTTATCCCAGCCAGAAATCCATTTCTGATTACGTTTCCCTCCGTTGTCTTCTTTGTCAAAATCCACAACGATATAGTATCTTTTTCCTTTTTTTGCAACATGTCCTCTCAAATAAACCCTCCTTCCTAGAAATTTATAGCGTCATCGATAGCTTCCAGCGGTAGTATCAGCCGTGTCACATCTTGGCCATGTCGCCAAGCAACACGGGATAAATTAATCGTCACATATTCAGATTGATTTGGTGGCACAGAGAGATCTCCAGGCTGTACAGTGGCATCATATCGAGTTCGATAAAAGGACTGACTAAGAAGTTTATAATTTCGCTCAACGTTGAGATGAAGCGGCTTATTCCAATCGAATCCTAGCCGTTGCTCAATGACTAAGGCATGAGGTCGGGAGAAGTCGTCTAGTCCGTACAATGAATGTATACGGGGCTGTTGGAGGTATATCAGGTCTAAATCAGAGGCTTCATTAACCGTTAATTCGTAGTTTGATTTAGTGGTCCCGCCATATGTAAAAGTAGATATAAATTCTGAATTGGATATTCGATCTTCAACTTGTTTAAAGCGAAGTTCAACGAAATCCGGAAAACATTGATAATCGCTAACCAGTAAACTAATTAATTCACTTCTGTTCACGGGTAATTTAATCTGCTCAAGCATAAAAAACGGAATCGCTGCGTATAGAGCAAATCGATTTGCATCATTCTCTTGTGCTTCGCGAAACAAATCTGGCATCCAACGTTGATCACCAGAGTGGCGGATAACATGGCATAGTTCATGAAAGAATGCCTTCCTCTGTTCTGTTTGTTCATAACGTCTGTCTATAAAAATTACTTTGTCATCGTTATCGCTAAAGGAGTTGTTGTCGTAATAAACGATGTCTACACCGAAGATCATTGCGATTCTGTCTATATCAAGATCTTGTGGTATGAGTACACCATTAGTCCGGTATTGTTCCTCGATCCATTGTTCAAGAGGAGTTTTAATGTAGTTGGAAAAATTCATGTGATAACCTCCGATTTACGCACATATGTTCTGTTTTTTTGTGAAAAGAAAAGCCATTGCTGGCTTGAAATAATTAGTTTTGCTAAGAAATTAATTGTCTTCCATCCATTGATTAGCCCAGATATGATAGCCTCCAGATATCAATAAACTAATAATCGTAAGGACAACAGAAGTACCTAAATTATCAAACCATGACCCTATTATCCAACCAACAGCCCCACATCCAACTGTTAATATGATTAACAAAACGAATCTAGCTTTTTTATTAACAGCAAGCAGAATTGAACCGAGTAAAATCCCTCCAAAAACCCACCATGAAGAAAAATAGAAACCAGCTACCACAGAAATGATTAAAATTTCTGCAAAGAACCAATTTGCTCCTTGCTCACTTTGCTTAGCTTGATTAACTCCTTTTCTAATTTCATTTTGCACGCAATCACCTGTACTTTTCTCCATCGGCTGGAGTATTTGCTTATAATTTCTGATTTGATTGCTCAGACGCACGCTTTTTCATCTCTCGGTAACGCAAGAGTGCTGCTTCCATTTCTTCAATCTCATCAGGTGTGTAATTATCTGGTCCGCCATAAAATGACATGTTAGTTTCTTTGCGAACAGGTGACGGAGCGTTTGTTCTTCCAAGAAGATAGTCTACTGATGTATCAAGAGCATCGGCAATATTTTTCAAAGCATCTGGATCAGGCTTTCTATCATCAGTTTCATAACGAGACAACTGGACGATCGTGAGTCCACAGAGTTTTGCCATGTCTTTTTGCTTGATGTTTTTCTTTTCTCTAAGATTTTTTATTCTTCCGCCAAGAGTAAGCATAGAAACTCCTTTCTAAAAAAGATAGTGTGACATGTCAATAATATCATTACCATATTGGTAAATAAATAGATTTGCCATAATGGTAAAAATACTGTTGACATTACCGAAATGGTAATTTATAATCAAATCAATAATTACCGAATCGGTAACTTTTGGGGGTGGTGAAGTGAAGAAAGTAGATTTAGAAAAAATAAAAGTTCTGAGGAAAAATGCAGGGTTATCGTTAGAAGAAATGGCTGTCCAATTAGGTTATGAAAGTGCAAATGGCTACTATTATTTAGAAATTGGTCGTGGAAAATTTCCTGCAGAAACACTTGCTAAAGTTGCCCAGATTTTTGGAGTCACAATAGAGGAACTTTTTTTTGAGGAAAAAATTACCGATTCGGTAATTTTGGGTGAAGAGAGGGAGGTGATCTAATTGGAAAAAAATTATGCCAAGGAGGTTAAGGAAACTGAAGATTTTTTTGAGGTACTGAAACTGCTGAAAGAAGGCTGGCTACTGAACCAGACAGCCAGCCAAGGAGATAGGTACAAGTTCCTTATGATCAGGGTTTAAATGGAACGATCTTGTTATCTTTTTCTTCTTGATACTTAACAATTTGATCATCAAGATCCTCAGTGAAAGAGGTGATCTTACTGAAAAAATATACCAAGGAGGTGATGGGATGGACGAACAACAATATCTCGCGCAAGTAAAGGAGATCAAGGAAGTAACCAGTCTCCGTGAAGTCGATTATTACAAGGAAAGAGGCTGGATGCTTCTGCATCAAACATCCAGCAGGTATGTCATAGGTCAAATTCCGAACGATGTTGGTCTGCAACATAACTGAATCCACTGTGAGGGAAGCCTAGGACATAGCTCAAGGTTTCTCCTGTGACACGAACATTGTTTTCATCTACTGGGTGACTAGTGACAGTAGTGTAAATTTTGAGAAGCACCCATCCCTTAGATAGCATGTCGTTCAGTTCTTTAATTATAGAGTCCCTACTATCGCTTATTTGAAAATGAGATGTTCGCAATTCTTTAATTTTACACAGAGATTGGAGTTCAAAAGGTGGCACTACATTCACCTCCTTTCCTGAAAAATTTGGTCAGTCTGGACAACAACCATTTTAGCAGAAAGAGGAAATTTATTCAGCGAAGGAGGCAACTCACATGGAAGCTCAGGATATCAGCGAAATTAAAGAAACGCGTAAAGCGGAGGAAGCAACAAGATTGATTAATGATGGCTGGATACTCGATTACCGTGAACATGGTCAAGGATATTCGCGTTATGTACTTATCAAAGTTAAGTAAGGAGAGATATGGATGAATCAAACTGGAGCTCCATTCTCTGAAACAGATATACTCACGATTCCAGAACTGGCAAGACGCCTGAAAATGGACAAGAACAGAACTTACGACATTGTCTCCGTTAAGGGTTGCCCGCTTTATGATATCGGCGGAGAACGAGGTAAACGGATCATCTGGGGAGATTTTCTCTATTGGTTCAGGAAAAACTTCAAGGATTCCGGAGAATGAGGAAACCCGCCGAGCTGTACCGGCAACGGCGGGTGGGGGAATCGGCAAGGGGATTTGCTTAACAACATCATACATCAGGCCTCTGTCCGATAGCATCCTACTAAATTGGACAAATGAGGTGAAACCAGATTGGCAATTGGACATTTTCCTGATGCGCTCAAGGATGTCATACAGCGTAAGGGAGACACTTTAGCAAATGCTGGACGAGCTGCTCACGTTGATGGCTCTCAGATAGGAAAAATCGTTAAAGGAACACGTAAAGCTTCCGAGCCGGTCATGAGAGCGGCGGTTGAACATTACGATGATAGTCAGCTTTTCCTGGCTGCGGCGGCGGAAGTCACCGGTGGTGCTTCTGCCCCTTGGCTGGATAATGTGGACTTACATCGAGCCAGCGTGTTATTCAAAACGCTCGAGGAGATGAGGGAAGTGCTAGATGCTTCTGGACATGCTCCAATAAGCAAAACGAATGATCAGATCAATGATATCGAACGTCTGCAGATCAAGCGACTGCTTATGGAGACGGTAGAGGCAATCACAGCGCTGACCCATCTGGCTGCCGTGCTATGTAAAGAGTATTCCTTTAGCTGGCTAGGCACTTGGAAAGAGCATCGAGCTGAGCTGAAAGCTAAAAAATATTTGAAATGAGGTTTTGTTATGGAAAGAGAACGATTGGTTGCTGAGGCAAGGGAAGCAGGACATCATGCAGCTCATAATCTGCAGATGATCCAGAGAAATCCAGATATTATGTTGCCGGAAAAGATCGAGGATGCAGAGGGATATCTGAACAGCATGATTCGTTTTGCGGAAATGGAAATGAAAAATGACCGCCGGTCAGGGCAGTCACTTGGTTTGAAATCTCGGTTAGAGAATCTCTTGTTGTCTATTTTAATCCCGAAGCGCGAAAAGCGCAAGGAGGGGGCAGCTTGACGGAGCAGCAGATTAGAAGTTTCGGCCAGGCCCTGGCTGAACGCTTTAAACAGGTGAGCGATGAAAGGGCAGCTGCTGAAAGGCGGTTCCGCAAAACGTTTTACTCTCCAGCATCAACCCGCTTTGAAGTTCTGGAGTTAGAGCGTAAACGGGATATTGCCCAAGCTACTTATGATACATGGGACGAGATTACCACTAATCTTCCCTCTGAAATTCAAACCGCTTTTAAAGAACACTACCAAAAAATAAATCCTATGGAGGCTAAATAATATGAAATCTACTGGAATTGTACGCAAAATTGACGAGCTTGGACGGATCGTTATACCGATTGAACTGCGCAGAACTATGAATCTGGAAATCAAAGACCCTGTGGAGATCTTCGTGGACGACGAGAAAATCATCTTCCGAAAATATGCACCGGGATGTGCGATTACAGGCAGTCAGGAAGATTTGGTCCCATTCGAGGGGAAGCTGTACAGCCGCGCAATTATTCAGCAAATGGCAGCAGCAGTAGGAATTAAATAGGACAAGCAAGGGCTTCGGCCCCTGTCTTGGAGTATCGGAGCTTAGAAGTAACCTTCCTCCCTCCGGTATTCCAAGATGCGGCTGACGCATCCAAGGTGGTGGCGGATCACATAGGTCAAGGGAGCTGAAAAGGCCGTCTTTATTGGTGCAGTTATTCCCTCGCCCACCTTGCAAATACATAGAAAGGAGAAAGCTCATGCAAATCATTCAAAAGTTAACAGTGGTTAGTAATCCTACACGAGTATTTGAAGTTGGAACCGAGATTGATAGCAGTGAAGTAATTGAGATTAAGCAGGTTGGTTCTGAGTATGAGGACCATGTCCATTCTGAGTATGTCGTTCTGGACGAAGATGGCCACATGATAGCCAGTGTCGAGAACGCTCCTGTAATCGTGGAATATCGTCAGATCGTTGAGCATGAAGAAAACGAAAAATAGCCCACAGGCATGGGCTATCACTGTTCTTTGATAACTAAATTATTCACTTGCCCTCATCTTAGCAGGTGAGGGCGCATTACACAAGAGGGAGTGGTTGGCATGGGTATGGCAACATCTTTTGACCCAAACGGGAAACCAGTCGAAATCAGTATCGTACCTAGAAACCCTTCATGCCCTGCAGTAATTAGCTTACGGACTGAAGGGTATTCTGTTCAGCTCCATTTGCCAGATGAAATTATTGCGGAGCTGGCTTATATGGTCAATACACACATCGACAATATCAAATACCCTCAGTTGGTACCGCAGGCTGAGAAGGAGGAAATCGCTTGAAGCGTATTGTTCTGGAGCGCTTGACGCTACGTAATTTTAAAGGGATTAAGGAATTCAATGTTCCGGCTGATGGCCGGGACATTGACATTTTTGGTGATAATGCCACAGGAAAGACCACGATATTCGATGGTTTCCTTTGGCTGCTGTTCGGCAAAGACAGTGAGAATCGCACAGAACAGAAATTCGAAATCAAAGAGCTGAACATTGTCGGTATGGTTCAACAGCACAAGCTGGAGCATGAAATTGAAGGCTCTCTCCTGGTAGATGGCCACCGCCGGATTTTTCGTCGGGTATTCGCCGAGAAGTGGACAAAGAAGCGTGGCGCACCGGTTGAGAGCTTCGAGGGCCACACTACTACTTATTATGTTGACGGCGTCCCACTCAGCATGCGGAAGTTCCAGACTGAGGTCGATTCCATCATCAAGGAAGATTTGTTCAGGCTGCTAACCAGCCCTTCATATTTCAATGAAGTGTTGAAGAAAGAGGATCGACGCAAGGTGCTGTTGGAGGTTTCTGGTGATCTGACGGATGCCGAGGTCATTCATAGTAATGAGGAGCTGGCTGAGCTTCCTACAATCTTGGCTGGTCGTGAAATGGAGGATCATAAGAAAGTCATCATCGCTCGAAGCACCGCTATTAACAAGGAAATTAAGGAGCTGCCAGTCCGTATCAACGAGGTTAAGCGGCAGATGCCGGATGTGGCCGAACTGGAAGAAGAGTTTATAAAGGAAGATGTTGCCCTTTTGCGTAGTCGAATCGAGTCCCGAGAGGCAGAGGTGTCTCGCATTCTCTCCGGCGGCGAGGTTTCTGTGAAGGAGAAGCGGCTGCGCGAGCTTGAGGCAGAGCAGATCGGAATCAAATCCCGGCTGGAATCATCAGTGCTGAATATGGTGACCGAGAAGCGGAATGCAGTCAACTTGAAACATTCGAAGCTCGACCAGTACCACCGGAGCATCGAAGACAAGCAGCAGCGGATTAGACAGAATGAACGTCTGGCTGCTGGGCGCCGTCAGGAAGCCGACAGGCTCAGAGCGGATTTTGCTGCTCTGAAAGAAGAGGTCTTCGAGCATCATCATGATGCAAATTGCCCGACTTGCGGACAGGCTCTTCCGGAGGAGCAGATCAAGGCGACGCATGAAAAGGCGGAAGCAGATTTCAATCTACGCCTGGCAGAGCGGAAAGCCCGCATTAATACAGATGGGAAGGCTGCTGTTGCAGAAGCTGAAAAATTTGATCAGGAAGTCAAACGGCTTCAGGTCGATATTGACGAGCTGAATAACACTTTGGCCACCTTGCAGGCGGAGATCAGCGGAGCAGAAGCTGAATTGGCTGAGCTGCGAGCGGGCGTCAAGGACCCAGCAGCAGATCCGGAGTATGCCGGCAAGATTGCCGAAGCAACCCAGCTTCAGCAGGAAATCGTAACTTTGCGGCAATCTAGCCAATCGGCGGCTGCAAGTGTCCGGGAAGAGATTAGCCAACTGCGGAGGGAAGTCGAGGATATGGAACGGGACCTGGCTAAATTCGACGGTGTTAAGCGCGGGCAGCAACGTGTCGCCGAGTTGGAGCAGCAGGAGAGAAGTTTGGCCGGTGAATATGAGCGGCTGCAGCACGAACTGTTCCTTTGTGAAGAGTTCACCCGTACCAAAGTCAACCTGCTCGATGCCAAGATCAACAGCAAGTTCAAGCTGGCGCGGTTCAGACTCTTCGAAGAGCAGGTCAACGGCGGGCTGAAGGAAGTCTGCGACACTCTATACAAGGGCGTTCCGTATGAAGGCGGGCTGAATAACGCCGCACGAATCAATGTCGGCTTGGACATTATTAATACACTCAGCAAGCATTACAGAGTTTCAGCTCCGATCTTTGTCGATAACGCTGAGGCGGTCACTAAGTTAATCAGTACTGATGCTCAGGTGATCCGACTGGTTGTAAGTGAAGCAGATAAGAAGCTGCGCATTGAAACGGCAGCTGTGCAGGAGGCGATGTGAATGCATGACATTCAGGCAAGTATTAAAGCACAGGCGAAGTATTGTGAGGAGCATGAAGCTCCTCATTTCGCGCCAAAGACTGGCCGCTGCTGGTCTTGTAATCAAAATATTTATGCACCTGGTCACCATGTATGGAAAGGGAAATTCGATGGACGTGAGTCCGCTGGGATTTCTGTTGAAAAAGCAGGTCAGGAGCTTGTTACTGGATGC